>DAOWHE010000003.1 GCA_030641585.1 Dehalococcoidales bacterium
GCCCTTTAGCATCTGGGCCAGCCCACTCTTTACCTTCCAGGTGCCTGTTTCCATAGTCATCTCCTCACTCACAGGTAAGCTTATTTTACTATTTTTTGCCGTTGCTTAGCAAGAAGCCGACCTCACCCCCTTTATCCCCCTTTCCTTTTAAGGAGAGGGGGAAATAGAGAAAGAGGGGCGCTAGCGCCCCTCTTAAACACCCTTAATAGTTAAGATAAGGATGGAGGGAAATGTGATTCTGAAGGGACGAAGCCCATTCATATTACATGAGTGGTCTCTTCGCTGGCATACCCGGACGGCGGGGGTATCGCTTGGGTGTTGGTGATACCTTATCAATTATTACCAGGTAGCGTTGGTTGGGGAACTCCTCCAGGTCAAGCCTTTTTACCTGTCTCAAGTTGCCACCCAGCAGGCTGATTGCCTTGGCGGCTTGGCTTATTTCCAGGTCAATTGCTCCCTTTTTCTGAGCGATAAAGCTACCGCTAATAGCGCAGAAGGGCAGTGCTAGTTCAACAAGGGCTGGTAGAGGAGCTACCGCCCGGGAGAGCACAATGTCAAACCGCTCGCGGTATTGAGTCTCGTGGGCCACCTCCTCAGCCCGGCCGACCACAATCTCAACATCATCCAGCCCCAGTTTTTGCTTGAGATGGTGCAGGAAGGATGCCTTTTTAGCTGTAGCCTCAAGTAGAACCAGTTTTATAGTGGGAAAAGCAATCTTGACCGGTAATCCTGGCAGGCCGGCACCAGTGCCGACATCAATAAGGCGAGTCTCGGCATCACCTATCCGGGGTTTTAAGGCTATGGTCGCGGTGAGGGAATCAAGGAAGTGCTTTATCTGCACCTCTTCGTAGTTGGTTATAGCGGTAAGGTTCATTCGCTGGTTCCAGTCAAGTAGTTCTTGCTAGTAAATATAAAACTGCTCAAGCTGCCTTGGATTGAGCTTTAGCCCTAATTTTCTGGCTCCAGAATTAAGGTATTCCATAGTGGTCATTGTAAACTGGCTAATTATATCACTGTTTTTGTAAACTTGAGTAGTAACTGTGGAGAGTCAAAAAAGACGAAACCCCTCTTACAAAACCATTCCCCCTCTCCTTTAAAGGAGAGGGGGAGCAAGGGGGTGAGGTAGATAAAATACCCAAATCACATTGTATTTCAGGCTATCTCATGTTAATATTATAAGGTAAATTTAATATATTAACCGCTAGGGGTGCTCAAAAGCTGAGAGGCATTCTAGTGCCGACCCTCGGAACCTGAACTCGGTAATGCGAGCGTAGGGAAATGGCGGTAACTTCTGACCAAGGTCTCAAGTTAAGCCGAAGCCCTTGGTTTTATTATTATGGGGCAGATATGACACAGCTGGAACTGGCAAAGGAAGGCATTATCTCACCACAGATGGAGCAGGTGGCCCAGCGTGAAGGGATAGCGGCTGAGGTCATCCGCCAGGGAGTGGCTAAGGGGACCATAGTAATCCCGGCCAATACCAACCATACTGGTCTTGCTCCTTGCGGCATTGGTCACGGGCTTAGAACCAAGGTAAATGCCAATATCGGCACTTCTTCTGACTTTGGCGATGCCAGCACTGAACTGGCGAAATTACAGGTTGCTACTCTAGCCGGTGCAGATGCCGTTATGGACTTATCTACCGGTGGTGATTTAGCAACTATTCGGCGCTCTATTATTGCTTCAAGTTCCCTGCCAATCGGAACCGTGCCCATTTATCAGGCGGCGATTGAGGCGATAAACAAATATGGCACCATGGTTGAGATGACTGTCGATGACCTGTTCGCTGTAATTTCAGAACACGCCCGCGATGGCGTTGATTTCATAACAGTTCACTGTGGTGTAACCCGCCAGGCTATCGCCCGGCTAAAGCAACAGAAGCGGGTAGCTGATATAGTATCTCGTGGTGGTGCTTTTCTGATGGGCTGGATACTCTATAACGAACGTGAAAACCCCCTGTATGAACAATTCGACCGCCTGCTAGAGATTGCCGGCCAGTTTGATGTCACCCTGAGCCTTGGTGACGGCATGCGTCCCGGCAGTCTGGCTGATGCCACTGACCGGCCTCAGATTGAGGAACTATTAGTTCTCGGAGAGCTTGTCCAGCGGGCGCGGCAGGCCGGGGTTCAGGTCATGGTTGAAGGTCCCGGACATCTGCCCTTGAACCAGATTGAAACCAATGTAAAACTAGAGAAGTCCATCTGTGATGGTGCTCCCTTCTATGTCCTGGGACCGCTGGTGACCGATGTGGCTGCTGGCTATGACCATATCACCGGAGCTATTGGTGGCGCTGTTGCCGCCGCCGCTGGTACCGATTTTCTGTGCTATGTGACTCCAGCCGAGCACCTATCGCTGCCTGACCCTGAGGATGTAAGGCGGGGGGTGATAGCGTCACGCATTGCCGCTCATGCCGGGGATATAGCCAAAGGGGTTAAGGGAGCTGGTGAGTGGGACAGGAAGATGTCTATGGCGCGAAAGAAGCTCAACTGGGAGGAGCAAGCCAGGCTCTCTTTAGACCCGGAGCGCTCTCGTCGGGTTCATGATAAACATACCACAGTTGGCTCGGCTTGCAGTATGTGTGGCCAGTTCTGTGCCATGGAGCTGGCGGAAAAGTATTTAGGTATCTCGGTGGCAAAGTGCCCGTGACTGCTTCCCCAAAACTGCTGAGGTAAGATTTTAAAGTAAGACTTAAAATGCGATTTACTAACTGCGTCCTCTATCGCCTGAGCGGGGCTTAGCTTTTTATAGCCAAGATTAGACAGGATTTGCCTGGTAGCTCTTTCTATTTATTTCCCCAATTCACCTAGCGAAATAAATAGAAATTCTTTATAATCAGGGTGTGGAACAATCCCAACTTACAGTTGATGTTAAGAGGTTGGCCGAAAGCTTGAGGGAGCTTCCTGAGCTAGTAGCCAAGCCGGTCCTTATTGTCGTTAGTGGTTTACCTGGGACAGGAAAGTCTTACTTTTGTCGACGACTGGCTGAGAGGCTAGCGTCCATTATCCTGGAGAGCGACGCCTTTCGCCGGGTTCTCTTCCCATCGCCAAGCTATAGTCTGGCGGAGAGCGGGCGCCTTTTTAAGGCGGTTCACCGGCTCATTAAAGAACTGCTGGGAAAGGGGGTCTCCGTTATCCTGGACGCTACCAATCTATCGGAGCGATACCGTGAGTATCTTTATAGTATTGCTGAGCGTTTGGAGGTAAAATTAATTCTGGTGCGTATTGAGGCACCGGCCTCAGTGGTAAGGGAACGGCTTAGGGCCAGGCTAGAAAACACAGAGGAGAGCTCAGACGCCGACTGGGAGGTATATCAGAAAATGAAGCACTCGGTTGACAAAATCACTCGCAAGCACTATGCCGTGGATAGTTCACGGGATATAACGCCAGTGCTGGACAAGATTATGAGAGAGGTGAGAAGATAGATTTAGGCGCTTTTAGTTTGGAGGGGGATAAAGCGGGTTCCCAGGGAAATCAAGATTTTTCTGGGTGCTTATTCTGGGGTCCCCGAAAATCTTGATTTTTGGGGCAAATTAAAGGGGGTGGGGTTGATAATCAGCTATATAATATGTGAAAGGAGATTAAGGTGGAGATTAGAGTTATAACCGGTGATGTTACCAAGATTGAAGCTGGCGCTATCGTGGTGAACCTCTTTGAGGGAGTAGAAAGCCTTGATGGTGATATAGCTACCGTGGATAAGGCTCTGGATGGGGCTATCTCCCAGCTTGTTAGCCAGGGTGAGATTAAGGGTAAGCTTGGCGAGATAACTGTTATTCATAGTCTGGGTAAGCTGCCGGCTGCCCGGGTGGTGATTGCCGGCTTGGGGAAGAAGCCGGAGCTAACTCTGGATAAGATTCGGGGAGTGGTAGCTGAAGCCTGTCGCCTCTTGCAAAAGAAGGGAATAGATGACGCAGCCACCGTTGTTCTGGGTGCTGGAGTGGGTGATATAACGCCCGAAAGTGCCTCTCAAACGATAACCGAGGGCGCTCTGCTTGGCCTTTACTCATTTAAAAAGCATGTAACCAAAGAGCCTGAGTATGGTGAGATTAAGCAGCTATCAATAGTTGCTACTAGTGAGGATGATGTCCATCTTTTAGAACGGGGTTGTGATGAAGGTAAGGTTCTGGCTGAGGCGGCAAAGTTGGCCCGTGATATGGTAAATGAACCGGCTAACTATATGACTCCCGGGCATATGGCTGAGGTGGCAAAGAAGCTGGCTCAAGACTACGGCCTTGAGCTTATAGTTCTTGAGCGGGAACAGATGCAACAGTTGGGCATGGGGGCACTGCTGGGTGTGGCTCAGGGGAGTGCTCAGCCGCCGAAATTTATTGTCTTAAGCTACAAGGGAAAGGGTTCTGATGAGATTGCCCTGGCTTTGGTTGGCAAGGGGATAACATTTGATTCGGGGGGTATCTCGCTAAAGCCGGGAAATAAGATGGAGGAAATGAAGGGCGATATGGCTGGCGGGGCAGCGGTGATGGCAGCAATCTCTGCTATTAGCCGGCTTAAGCCTGAGATTAATGTTACTGCTATAGTTCCAGCGGTGGAAAACCTGCCCGGCGGTCATGCCCTAAAACCGGGTGATATTCTGACCGCTATGAACGGTAAGACCATTGAAATTATATCAACCGATGCTGAGGGGCGGCTTATTGTGGCTGATGCCCTGGGTTATGCTAATAAGCTTAAGGCCAAACTAATAGTTGATGTGGCTACCCTGACCGGAGCCTGCATAATAGCTCTGGGCAATGTATGCACTGGCGCTTTTACTACCAATCAGGAACTGGCAAATAAGGTAATTGCCGCTGGTGCCAAGACTGGCGAGCTCATCTGGCAGATGCCGATGTATGATGAGTATAAAGAACAGAACAAGAGCGATGTCGCCGATATTAAGAATGTGGGCGGCAGAAACGCTGGAGCCATAACTGCGGCTCAGTTCCTGGCTGAATTTGCTGGTGATACCCCGTGGGTTCACCTGGATATTGCTGGCACCAGCATGAGCGACAAAGAGCACAATTATCTGGCAAAAGGGGCTACCGGGGTGCCGGTACGCACCCTGGTTAACCTTGCCCTAGCTATTGCTCAGTGCCCCAGCTACCAATGCTGAAAGCGATAGAGGTTAAAAGCAGAAGCGCTGCCAGCCCCCACCAGAATGCGCTGGTATAAGCGACTGTGCCAAATGTCGGCCCGCCACTGATAAATGCTGGGGCTACTTCTACCGCAGTGAGGATACCCATCACGATACCTATGACACCAAGGATACCAAAAACCAAAGCTACTACTCTCATTAAATGACCTCCTTTTTTTATTTTAAGCGGTTTGGGGCGTGCTTTATTTATTTTATGCCGCAGTTCCTATATAATTTAACAGCAAGTGGATAATATCACGAATTTGGCAGGTAGTCTATACTTTTGTCCTTAGAAGTCAAATATTAGCACATTTTGTTAAGGATGGCTGGGTTTATCTAAAGCTATGACTAGTCTGGAGCAAGAGGTTGGCAGGTTACTCCGCCAGAGGGGGCTTACCCTGGGGCTTGTTGAGTCAGCTACCGGGGGGCTCTTGTCCCACCTAGTAACCAATGTACCCGGCAGCTCGGACTACTATAAAGGGTCGGTTACTGCCTATAGTAACCAGCTCAAGACTAGTCTGGTCGAGGTGAAAGAGGATACCATCAGTAAGTATGGTGCGGTGAGCCCTCAGGTAGCTGAGGAGATGGCACAGGGTGGCAGGAGAATACTGAGTGCAGATATATGTTTGGCAGATACCGGCATTGCTGGACCTGGCGGTGCTACCCCGGGGAAACCGGTAGGCCTGTTCTACATTGGCTTATCATGTAAGGATGGAACCTGTAGCCGGAAGCACTGCTTCCAGGGAACCCGGGAGCGAAACAAGCGCCTGGCTGCTGAAGCTGCCCTGAGCTGGCTAAAAGAGTATCTTGAAAGCTTAAAATAGCCGTTAGAACCTGAATGGGAGTGTAATTGACAAAAGACCATCCAGAAAGGCATGTTGTTACCTGCTTTCTCCAGTACCAAGCCAAGATACTGCTTTTGCTTCGCAGCAAGCTGGTTGGCAGTTTTCAGGGAAGATGGGCCGGTGTTAGTGGCTATGTAGAGACTACTGCTGACGAGCAAGCCTTAGTGGAGATAGAAGAGGAGACTAGCCTGTGCCGGGAGGACCTTAAACTGCTAAAGCGGGGCAGACCGCTTGAGGTTAATGATGCTGAAACTGGCGTTAAATGGGTGGTTCACCCATTCCTATTTCAGATAAAAGAGCCGGGCAAAATCAAGATTGACTGGGAACATGAAGAGACACGGTGGATAGACCCAGAGGATATTGATAACTATGAGACGGTGCCCATGCTTAAGAAGGCACTAGAGCAGGTATATCCTAGCTAACTATATTCAGAGGTCTTTTTAATAGGCTAATTACGGAATTAGTTTTATGGGCAAATTGAGAGCGTCGTTCTATGATGTCATCGTAGTGGGTGCTGGACCTGCTGGTGCCACATTAGCCTATGAGCTGGCTAAGGCAAACATAAAGGTGTTACTTCTTGAAAAGGCTAAATTACCACGGTATAAAGCCTGCGCTGGAGGAATCACTGTTAGAACGGCAAATCTTCTTGCCTTTGACATTAGTTCGGTTATTGAGCGAGTTGTTTACGGAGCCAGGTGGAGCTATAAACTTGACTATAAGCTTACCGGATTTTACGAGCGGCCAATTGTTTATATGGTGACACGCGACAAATTTGACCACTTATTAACTAGGCGAGCCCAGGATGCCGGCGCCGAACTTCTTGACAACCAAAAAGTGGTGCAACTTGAGACAAGGGCGGGAAAGGTTACGGTGTCTACTGAGAGCCATGCTTTCGTTACCGATGTCGTGGTCGGCGCCGATGGTGCCAATAGTGTAGTTGCCAGGGGATTGGGGCTAGCCAAAGATTTTTACTACGGCGTAGGACTGGAGGCTGAGGTCTATGTGTCTAAAGGTGACCTTTCTAAATGGGATAGCCTTATGGGATTAGACCTCGGCACCATACCTGGTGGCTATGGCTGGTTATTCCCCAAGGAGGATCGCTTGTCCATCGGGGTCACTGGTCATATACGCTTTAATAAAAAACTAAGACCTTACCTTAAGCGATTATTAGAGAGTTATAATTTAGAAAACTGCCAAATTAAGACTTTTAGGGGTGCCCTGATGCCGGTGCGTAAGAAGGGAACACCTATCGTTGGTGACAGAGGCCTATTAATTGGTGATGCTGCCGGTCTGATAGATGCTGTAACCGGCGAGGGTATCTATTGTGCCGTCAGAAGCGCCCAGCTAGCGGCAGCGGTAATTATGAAATTCTTGGCCGGGGGGCTCCCTGATCTGCAAGGTTATAAGAAGGCTATAGATGATGAGTTAATGCCTGAGTTGAGAGTAACGCGGGCTTTGGCGATATTCATCACTTTGATGAGTGTTGGCACACCTCGTTTATTCTTCAAACTTGCTCCAGAGAACGAACAGGTATGGAGAGCTCTTTGCCGAATAGTAAGGGGCGAGAAAACCTATGTTAGTGTCAAACAAGGGCTTGGCCGTTTTCAGTTCTTGTTTGACCTGTTGGCTAGATAATTAATGACTTCCTCCGGCTCAAGTAGTCCATTTTCAGTGACTATTCCAGTAACCAGTTCCGGCGGTGTAATGTCAAAGTAGGGGTTTTTGACCTTAACTTCTGGCGGTAACCTCCCAGGCTCAACTACTTCAGATGGCTCCTTTTCCTCTAAATCAGCCTCATCACCCTTTAGCCTTGGGTCAAACTTGAGCCTTTCACAGACTACATAAAAGGCTATTCCGGCGCTTTTGGCGGCTATTGCCAGCTGATAACTGCCTATGCCATTAACAATCTTAGCGTCGGCACAGACTCTGTCGGCGCCGATGATAAGCTTATTGACCGCCGGTATTTGGAGCCCCACTGCCGTATCATCAATAAAGGTAACCGGCATCCCGTAGCGGCAAAGCTCCCGGGCAGTAATCTCCCCACTGCGACCCGGCCCCGACCTGGTGGTGACCACTGCAATATCGGGGTACTTATCAAAGGCCTTCTTTAGCACGGCCACTACCGTTGAGCTATAGCTGTGGGTCATTATTCTGTCGCCGCTAGCAATTAGCGCACAAGCGATTTTTGCAATTTGAGCCACCGCCTTGAGCGACTCCCTGACTGCCTCATCAGCCTTAGAAACTGTAAATAGCCTGATTTTGCCAAGGTCAATTTTGGTAGCCTTCTCAGCTACAGCATTAAGCAAAATATTCACAATATTAAATAGTGGTGCCATAGCTGGGTGGGCTGACATTAGCATCTCTCCAATCTGTCTCTGCTCCTGTAAAAACTGCTCAGCATTATCTGCCCGGCTACGCTCAGCAGCCACCTTGAGTACTTTGACTGCCTGCCTTGCCAGCTGGCTGGCACCGTGAGTCCGGTTGTTTTTGATTTCATCTATCAGGCTTATTATTTCAGGGGTGGTGTTCATAGTAGCATTCTATCAGCACGAGCATAGAGGGTCAAAGCTCAGAACCTAAAGTAAAGGTTACTTGCGAAGAAAGGGGTGTTTAAGAGGGGCTAACGCCCCTCTTCTATTATCTCCCCCTCTCCTTTGAAGGAGTAAGTACTAAAGGAGAGTTAAAGAGAGGCGAAGCCTCTCTTGTAAAACACTTTCCCCTCCCTTACCAAGGGAGGGGGACAAAGCTGGTTCCCAGGAAAATCTAAGATTTTTCTGGGTGCTTAAAGGGGGAGGGTTGCCTAACAAGAAGCTAAGGGGATGAGGTAGATAAATCACAAGATTGCCGTTATCCCTTAAGCAATGCTATACTCTTTTCATACATCAAGGGCTAGAAGGGGAAGTTTTAAATGAAAAGAGCTGACGGGCGTGCCTGGGATGCGCTGAGGCCGGTAAGCATAACCACGGGCTTCCAGAGCTTTGCCGAAGGCTCGGCGCTGATAGAGATTGGGAGAACGCGGGTAGTCTGCTCAGCAAGCGTAGAAGAAAGGGTGCCCCGTTTCTTGAGGGATAGCGGCACCGGCTGGATTACCGCCGAGTATTCTATGCTGCCCCGGGCTACCCTTACCCGTACCCCCAGGGACTCGTCGCAGGGTAGAATTGCCGGCAGGAGCCAGGAAATTCAGCGTCTTATTGGGCGTTCGCTACGGGCAATAACTGACCTTGACGCACTGGGAGAGAGGACTCTAATTGTGGATTGCGATGTCCTGCAGGCGGATGGCGGCACCAGAACAGCAGCCATTACCGGTGCCTATGTTGCCCTGTATCAGGCAATGCAGACGCTGGCCAATATGGGCATAATATCAGCCATACCCTTAAAGAGTGCCGTGGCCGCTACCAGCGTCGGCGTAGTTGGGGGCCATATGCTGCTTGACCTGTGCTATGATGAAGATTCTTCGGCTGAAGCTGACTTTAATGTGGTAATGACCAGCAGGGGTGAATTTGTTGAGATTCAGGGCACGGCTGAAAGTAAGCCCTTTTCTAAGGAAACCATTGACTCTGTGCTGGCTTTAGCTGAAAAGGGCATCAGGCAGCTATTTCAAGCCCAAGAATCTGCTCTGAAGCATTAAAGGCAGGTGGTTAAGGTCTTACCTGCCCACTACCGAAGATGAGCCACTTGTAGGAAGTCATCTCTTTTAAGCCTAGTGGACCGCGGGCATGCATTTTCTGGGTGCTGATGCCCACCTCAGCCCCCAGGCCAAACTGGCCACCGTCGGTAAAGCGGGTGCTGGCATTAACATAGACACAGGCGGCATCAACTTCATTCAGAAAGCGCATCGCCGCACTGTAGTCTTGGGTAACAATAGCTTCAGAATGCCCCGAGCCATAGTCTTCAATATGAGCTAGCGCCTCATCCAGAGAGTCAACCACCTTTATAGCGGCTACCAGCGATAGGAACTCCTTGCCCCAATCCTCATCTGTAGACGGAACCAGCTTTAAAGGAGGGTTTTGTTTAAGGATAGAAAGAGCTTTCCCATCACAGTGCATCTCTACGCCGGCCTTGGCCCACTCCGCTGCCACCAATGGCAGATAAGCTTCAGCAATCTCGGTGTGAACCAGTAGAGAATCCAGGGCATTGCAGACAGTAGGTCGCTGTACCTTGGCGTTATAGGCTATAGCCACCGCCTTAGCCACATCGGTGCTCTTATCAACATAGGTATGGCAGACGCCAATGCCACCGGCGACCACCGGCATAGCCGCTTTTTCCTTAATAAATTTTATTAGCCCGGCTCCACCGCGTGGTATCATCAAGTCAATAATATCGCTCATGGTGAGCATATGACTCACCAATGCTCGATCGGTATTCTCAATAAACTGGACGGCTCCATCAGGCGCACCGGCTCTTGCCGCCGCACCTTGAACTACCTTGGCCAGAGCACTGTTTGAGTTAATGGATTCCTTACCACCTCTTAGAATAACAGCATTGCCCGATTTTAAGCATAAACTGGAGATGTCTATGGTAACATTGGGTCGACTCTCATAGATAGCTCCAATTACCCCCAACGGCACCCGTTTCCTGCCAATTAGCAGACCATTGGGCAGGGTGCGCATGTCAAATACCTCACCCACCGGGTCGGGGAGAGCGGCTACTGCAAGTACATCCTGGGCAATAGCCTCAAGGCGTTCGGAGGTTAGAAGTAATCGGTCAAGCAAAGCAGCCGTCATCCCCGCTTTCTCAGCCTCTTTATAATCGATCTGGTTGGCAGCCAGAAGCTCATCCTTTTTGGCAAGCAGGTCATCAGCGATATTAGCTAGGGCTTTATTCTTAACATCTGTTGAAATGTAAGCCATACGGCGAGAAGCCGCCTTAGCCGCTTTGCCTTTTACCTCCAGTTCTTCAATGGGTGATTTCATAGTTTTTGACTCCTTGGGTTTTTATCTGGTAACCCCATCCCCTTTAAGCACCCAGGAAAATCTTTGATTTTCCTGGGGACCCGCTTTATCCCCTTCCCCCTGGGAAGGGGAAGATATTTTATAAAAGGGGCGAAGCCCCTCTATGACTCCCCTGATTATCTCGCTCTCTACTTAAGCTCCTCGTTCCCCTTAAAATGATAGCAGTATAGGGGGAGAAGCCCCTGCACTGCTTTATTAACCCTCTTTTTGAGAAAGCACCGGCCCTGGCGTCCGTCCGCCAGTTCAATAACAAATCCGTCACCGTCTTTAAGGCGCCGATATTCGGTAAGGGTTAGCTCCCCCCACCAGTTCTGTGGTGACTCATCATAGAATCGGTATTCGACACCAGCCAGGAATTGCCCATCGTGAGAGTTATAGAGCTTACCAATAGCCATTATGTCCCTCTTTTCTTAAAGTATTACCAGATTATTCCGGTGCACTATCTCAGCACCGTAGTCATAGCCAAGCAGAGAGGCAATTTGCCCGGAGTGTGCCCCTTTTATAGCATTAATATCACTGGAGCTATAGTTGGTTATGCCACAGCCAAGGTGAGAGCCACCAGTGTCATGGATATTGACTATGTCACCCCGCTGAAACTCGCCGTCAACCTGTCTTATCCCGGCGGCCAGCAAACTGCGGTGCTGCTTTTTTAGTGCCAGGGCGGCTCCAGCATCTACTACCAGCTTGCCCTTGGTGGAAAGTCCGCTGAGCATCCAGCGCTTGCGGCTCTCAAGCTTTGAGGAAGTTGGCAAAAAGCGGGTGCCGATAGCCTCGTCGTCGGCCAGTCTCAAAATAATATCCGGCTGCCTGCCATCGGCGATAAACACTGTTATCCCGGAGGTGGTCGCCAGTTTGGCGGCCTCTATCTTGGTGGCCATGCCGCCGGTGCCCATCCTGCCGGGGGTATCCGCTGCCAGGCGCTCAATTTCGGCATCTATTGTCTCCACCTGAGGGATGAGTCTGGCATCGGGATGGCGTTGCGGGTCAGCAGTATATAGCCCGGCGGTATCAGTAAGCATTATCAGGAGGTCAGCATCCATCAGATTGGCTACCATGGCTGATAGATTATCATTATCGCCAAACTTTGCCTCCTGAATCTCATCCACTGCCACCACGTCATTTTCATTAACAATGCAGAGCACGCCGAGTTCTATGAGAGCTAGCAAAGTATTACGGGCATTTAAGTAACCGGCCCGGTCGGCGAGGTCAGCCTTGGTGAGTAGAGCCTGAGCCACGGTAATACCATGCTTGCCAAACAGTTGCTCATAAGCCTGCATCAGGCGGCTCTGCCCCACC
>DAOWHE010000069.1 GCA_030641585.1 Dehalococcoidales bacterium
CTAGCCCGTATTGGAAACATATGTCCCGGCCGGGCTAAATCTTCCGCTCTGGTAGCCGGGGCAATCATTGCCTTTACCGTCTCCGCCCTGTCAGCAGCAGAAATACCGGTGCTTACCCTGTGTTTAGCTTCGACAGAAACAGTAAAGGCGGTAGAGAATGGCGAGGTATTATCGCTCACCATTAAGGGAATCCTTAGTTCGTCAAGTCGCTCGCCTATTATGGGCAGGCAAATTAGCCCTCTGGCGTGGCGTGCCATAAAGTTAATGGCTTGGGGGGTAACCTTTTCCGCCGCTAAGACCAGGTCACCCTCATTTTCTCTATCCTCATCGTCAACAATAATAACAAACTTGCCGGCTTTTATATCCTCAATAGCCCCACTAATACTTGATAGTCCCATGTGACTCCCCTCTTTAAAATAAAACAGAATAACTTAGCTTACTATAAACCCATGCTCCTGTAAGAAATCAAGGGTTACATCACTAGTGCCAGTCTGGCTGAATCGCTCCACGTATTTGGCAATAATATCCACCTCTAGATTAACCAGGTCGCCCACCCGACGGCGTCCGAGAGTGGTATTTCCCCGAGTGTAACCGACAATAGCCACCTGAAATGAGCCAGTATCTTGCGCCACCACGGTAAGAGAAACCCCATCAACGGCAATAAAGCCTTTCTCTACCACATAGCGCATCATTTCGGGAGAGGCTTCAAATCTAATCATGATTGTCTCATCTTCCTGGCGCACTGAAGCTACCCTTCCCGTAGCATCTACATGAGCCTGGACTAAATGTCCGCCTAAGGGCTTGTCTAGAGTTAGCGGCCGCTCCAGGTTGAGCTCATCCCCGGCATGAAGTAGCCCCAGGTTGGTTCGCTTCAGTGTCTCTTGCGTTATGTCAACAGAAAATGAGTTGGAATTGAGATTGGTTATTGTCAGGCAGGTTCCATTAACACTGATACTGCCACCCAGCTCCATCCCCCTAAGAACTTTGCCGGCGGCAATAACCAGCTTATTAGATGACACTTGAGTAACTCTACCTATCTCCTCTATAATTCCGGTAAACACCTGTTCTCCCCTACTAAGACCGTACTGCTAATCTTGCCCTTATCACTTTTAGCTACATAACCACTAATCATTAAATCCTGGCCAAACTTTTCCACGCTAACACACTCCAGCCTGAGCGAGTCTACCACTCTATCAACACCTTTGCCACTGACTGCTATCTTTGCCTTCTGCCCACCAATAATGATGGGAGCAACAAAAGCAATCACCTTATCCACAAGCCCCCAGTCAAACAGGGAACCGATGAGAATACCACCACCCTCCACCAGAACACTGGTAATCCCTCGCTCACCCAGTACTTTTAGCAACTTTTCCAAATCTACCTGGTTCTCTGCCGAGGGTAGCTCTAATAGTTCAGCGCCAGCCTGAGCAAAAGCCGCTGCCTCCTCAGGCTTAGCCGGCCGGCCCAGCACCAGAAGTGTTTTACCCGGTTCTCTAAGTACCCGGGCGGTAAGGGGCATACGTCCTTTGCCGTCAACAATCACCCGAAGAGGTTGCTTCCTGGCTGTTCCTCCTCTGCCACTACCACATCTGGCAGTAAGGTGAGGGTCATCAGCAAGGACGGTATTCACTCCGGCCATAATAGCATCACTTGCATAACGCAGGTTATGAACATAGTGCCTCGCCTCATCACCACTAATCCATTTGGAATCACCGCTTCTGGTGGCAATCTTACCATCCAGGCTCATAGCGTACTTTGCCGTAACAAAGGGCCTGCCGGTGGTGATAAATTTAATGTAGGCTTCGTTGAGGTCCTTGGCTTCTTGCCCATGCTCACCAATAAAGGTCTTAATGCCGGCCCTCTCCAGCTCATCCTTGCCGCGCCCGGAAACTAAAGGGTTTGGGTCCAGCATTGCCATATGAACCTCGCTGATGCCGGCGGCAATGATTGCCTGAGCACACGGTGGGGTCCGACCATAATGGCAGCATGGCTCCAGGGTAGAGTATATCGTGCTCCCTTGGGTCTTCCCACCCGCCTTCTCCAGGGCCACCACCTCAGCATGACGGGACCCAGGTGGTTGGGTATAGCCCTGCCCGACGGCTATACTATTCTTAACCACCACCACCCCTACCGCCGGGTTGGGGCTTACTTGCCCCAGAGCCAACCTAGCCAGGGAGAGCGCCAGCTCCATGTAGTCCATGCTTTCATTCTAACACCTACTTTTTGAAAAGTGCAAATCGGCTGGTGACCTAAGTGGGGCTAAACATGCCTGCCTAAAAGCAATAGGAGAGCCAGGTTTTAATCCCTGGCTCTCCTAATCATAAATCAGGGTGGATGTTTTGGCTCAGTGGGTGTTTTGCCTACGCCATTAGCTAATACTGTAGACCACCTGGACTGTTAGGCGGATTTCCGTCTCACCCGGACTGATTGGTGTCGTCGGGGCAGAAACTCCCTCGGCTGCCCCCCTTAAATCGTAATAGATGGGGATATAGCCGCCACTCTCGGCAATATAGGTCGGCTTGCCCAAGGTGACCCCAGCCAGCGCAGCCAGTTGCTCTGCTTTGGCTTTGGCATCAGCCATTGCCTCTTCCCGGGCTTCCACTTTATAGGCATCCGGGTCATCTACGGTGAAGCTGATACCGTTTATTCTGGTATAGTCGCCACCGGCGGCGGTTACAGCATCAATAATGCTTCCGGTGTCCTCTACATTTCTAATTTTAACGGTAGCAGTGTTGCTTACCCGGTAGCCAATAAGTGTCTCCTTGCCATCATCCCACCTCCGCACCGGATAGATACTGTAGTACTGGGTCTTAATGTCTTTTGGGGCAACGCCGTAGTCATTAAGGACGTCCATCACGGCATCCATGGCTTCGGCTGCTTGGGCCTGTGCCTCGGCTACTGTTGCCGCTTGAGCTTCAACGCCCAGGCTAAGGATGGCCACGTCAGGAACAACAGACACCTCTCCCGTGCCGGTAACCCAAATGCCTTCCTGCTGGTTACTTATATTCATTCCTTCTGTCGCTCCCAGGACGGTGTTGTCCGGGCTGCAGCCAGCCAGGCCGACTATTGCGAGCACCAATACCAGGCTTATAGCCAGCAACCAGTTCTTTTTCCTCATTTCTTATTTCCTCCTTAGATTTAATCTTTTTGGGTTTTATTGCCCGTGTTTTAAGGCGTGATGGTTTTCAGTCTGCCCTTATCATCTCCGACCTCCTGCAATAATACGTTCTGTAACTGCATTCTGGACTTCAACCTTGCCGCATCGTAAACAATATTGGTGGGGTGAATCTTGCCAGATTATGTTTGCAAAAATATGCTTACGCCTCAAACAGACTAGATACTTGAATATCCACATACTGAACCTCCTATCTCGATTTTATTACGCCGCCACCAGGGAACGCTTTCTCTGGCTAACAAGCTTAAACCGTCTATACTTAGTTACGATTTCATCCAGTGTCTCATACCATTTTCGGTTAGTCGTTTCTCCGTGAGCCAGATAATTGTTGAAACTGGTGTTAAAGTATATTGTCTGGCTTCTGCCATTATCCTGGTAGCAAACAGCAAATGGCACCGGGCCGCCAATACCAAAGGCCGGGTCAGTACTTGTCTTAAGGTCTTGGCTGAATCCGAGATAGACATCGGTAATGCCATCAAACGGAATCTCTAACTTGAAATCTTCCCCTGCTTTAATATCACGGCCACTGAAAACTAGCTTCTCATCGCCAATCATTAGCTCTCCTTCATAGCGATGTGCCGGGCATCTGGCTGATACATGGGCTTTTATCCACTCCGGAACAATAGCCCATTGGTAAAGGAGTTGCTCGACATCCTCCTCTGTGATCATTACTACATTTGACCTTCTAGTAACCATTGCTTACCTCCTTAATAGTTCTGTTTGGTAAAGCTTCTATAATATGTAACGAAGAAGTATGAATTTAGTTAGCTCTGATTATACATTTGCTACAAAAATCTGCCAGAAATAGCGGTGCTGGAAGGATAAA
>DAOWHE010000053.1 GCA_030641585.1 Dehalococcoidales bacterium
AAAATAGTCTCCGAATTCGGCTTAACCGGTGACCAGCCCCAGGCGGTGGACAGGCTGGTGGAGGGCTTAGATAAGGGCTATAAGCACCAGACGCTGCTGGGGGTTACCGGCAGCGGCAAGACCTTCACCATAGCCAACGCCATTGAGCGTATCAAGAAGCCGACTCTGGTCATCAGCCACAATAAGACTCTAGCCGCCCAGCTTTACAGCGAGTTCAGGGAGTTCTTCCCCGATAACGCCGTGGAATACTTCGTCAGCTACTACGACTACTACCAGCCCGAGGCATATATCCCGCGCACCGACACCTACATTGAGAAAGAGACCGACATCAACGATGAGATTGATAAACTGCGCCATGCCGCCACCCGCTCTCTCTTTGAGCGTCGTGATGTGGTTATCGTCGCCTCTGTGTCCTGTATCTACGGACTGGGTGAACCCGAGGAGTACCGCAGCTTTGTCCTGAGCCTCGAGCGGGGCAACAGCTACCAGCGGGAAAAACTACTGCGCCAGCTGGTAGATATGCAGTATGAGCGAAACGACATTGACTTTACCCGCAGCCGCTTCCGTATTCGCGGCGATACCCTGGAGATACAGCCGGCCTACGAGGAGATGGCGCTACGGGTCGAGTTCTTCGGTGATGAGATTGAGCGCATCCTGAGGATAGACCCCTTGACCGGTGAGTTTTTGGCCCAGATGGACTCGGTGGATATATACCCGGCCAAGCACTTCGTTACCTCTCATGACAAGCTGATGCTTGCCATTGACAGCATAAAGCAGGAACTGGAAGAGAGGCTCAGAGAGTTAAAGCAGCAGGGCAAGCTGCTGGAGGCGGCACGCTTGGAAGCCCGTACCAACTACGATTTAGAGATGCTCGGCGAAGCCGGCTACTGCACCGGAGTGGAGAACTACTCGCGCCACCTGTCGGGACGCCCCGCCGGCAGCCCGCCATGGACACTCATTGACTATTTCCCCGACGACTTCCTGATGATTATTGACGAGTCCCATATGAGCCTGCCCCAGATTCGCGGCATGTACCACGGCGACCGCTCCCGCAAGCAGACGCTGGTGGAATACGGCTTTCGTCTGCCCTCGGCTCTGGACAACCGCCCGTTTAACTTTACCGAGTTCAACCAGCATATAAAACAGGTTGTCTACACCTCGGCAACGCCAGCCGACTATGAATACGGGCACAGCCAGCAGGTGGTGGAGCAACTGGTGCGGCCAACCGGTCTGCTTGAGCCTACCGTTGAGATTAAAGCCACCAAGGGACAGATTGACGACCTCCTCTATCAGGTCAGGCTCAGGGCGGACAAGGGAGAGCGCTGCCTGGTAACAACACTTACCAAGCGGCTGGCAGAAAAGCTGGCCGATTACCTGCTGGAGATGGGCATCAAGACCCATTACCTGCACTCCGAGATTGACACTCTGGAGCGGGTGGAGATACTGCGTGACCTGCGCCTCGGTGTCTATGATGTTGTCGTCGGCATAAACCTGCTCCGCGAGGGGCTTGACCTGCCTGAAGTAAGCATGGTAGCTATTCTTGATGCCGATAAGGAAGGCTTCTTGAGGTCAGAGGGGGCATTGATTCAGACGATGGGGCGCGCCTCTCGGCATATAGACGGCCATGTCATCATGTATGCCGACACCATGACCGGCTCAATGAAAAGAGCTATAGAAGAAACCGAGCGCCGCCGCCAGATTCAGGAAGCCTATAATAGAGAGCACAATATCACCCCGCAGGGGATAAAGAAGGCAATAAAGGATATTACCGAGCGGGTCAGGGTAGTCGCCGAAAAGCAAGCCCCCTATGCCGGGGCACCTATCTCTAAAGAGGACATCGCCCGCTTAATTTATGACTTAGAACGGCAGATGAAGACGGCATCCAAGAACCTGGAGTTTGAGCGGGCAGCGCTAATACGAGACCGCATTATTGAACTGCGCCGAGAGTTTGATACCGTGGAGATAATAAAGTGAACGAGGAGCAGAGTGAAACAAGACAGGAGCGGCGCGAGGAGCGCTTAAGGAAAAAGAAAGAGCGGGTGCTCAAGCACGGCAAGAGCCTTGCCAGAACATATATGGATGCTATTCTCAAGCGGTTGAAACGTCGCAAGGTTGACAGGTAGTAAGAGCGGTGCTATACAATAAGCAGTGAGAATTTGGTTGTGAATGATTTTTCGAGGGCAAGTAGATGAAAATTAAGAGCAAAGCCTGCCGGCTGTTTTTGCTAGTAGCGGTTTTGATGACTGTATTATTGTTACCACAACCGAGCCTGGCACAAGAAAGAGAAGCAGGCCTGACTTTGATGCTATTTTCCGGCACGTATTCCCATTACCACGAGGTAACGGCCGGTAAGGATAACAGCTTCTTCTTAGAGATTAGAAACACTGGTAATGAAGCTATCACAGATATCAAGTTATCCTCATATAAATCAGAAGGTTGGGTTATCGACTTTGAGCTGGAGGAAATAGATTACCTCGGTCCCGGCAGTCTCCGGACGGTTGATGTCAACATAAAGCCAGCCCCAAAGGCCGCTAAAGGGGAATATAGAGTCACCCTTATTGCTGAGGCAAACGAAATACTAAGAGTGGAAAGCACTTCTTGGGTGACTGTGAAGGCAGCACCATTCTGGCCATGGATTGGGGCTGGAATAGTGCTTGTAGTTGTTGCCGCATTTATTTTTATTTTTATGCGCTTCGGCAGGCAAAAATGATAAGCACAAGATGGTTCACCAAAGCGAAGGGAGCCGTTAGAGAATATATATTAAGGAGGGAAATATGATTGAGCGAGTTCATGAGCATCTCATCAGCGAGCTTAGCTCTAACACACGCACGGACATAATTTTTGTTCTCACCGCGATTATCCTCAACCTGCTAACTCTCGCCATCAATTCCGGCGTTGCCGCAGGGGGCGAAGGCGGCACTACAACGGTTGTGATGTTCACCTTTGTCTTTCTCTTGATAGTGGTTAACTTAGTTGTAGAAATGGGGTTGATAAGAGGCAGGCAAACGAGAACAAAGCTCTTAAACGGGCTGCTAAAGATGTACAAAGACCAGGGCGTGGAAGGTTACTATGACCCAACGCTCTTAAGCGATTACCAGACCAGATATAACCTCTTTATGCTCGCCGTCCTTGCCACCGGCCTGGTAGCCCTTATCATACCCTTTGTAATTAGATAATGTGATTCCCAACAGCGAGAACAATTAGCGATACCTACCCCTCTGCCCCTTTGTCGCTTTCTTCCTCAAGCTGTTCCATGATGCGGGCGGCTCGGGGGTAACCGATATGAAGCTTTCTCTGCAAATAAGATGTAGATATCTGCGTATGCTCCTCGGCCAGTTGCTTGGCTGCCTCAAGGAGCGGGTCTTCAGGATAGCCTCCTCTCCTGCCGGCAGTTACCGGCGGGGCAAACTCATCAACCTTTAGTGAAACCGCCTCCTCCCCCTTCTGACTGTTCCAGAAATAGACCAGCCGCTCCACCTCGCCATCGGAGACAAAGCACCCCTGAAGACGCTTGGGCTTGGCCGCCTCGGTGGGCATATAGAGCATATCACCCCTGCCCAGGAGCTTTTCGGCGCCACCAATATCAAGGATAGTCCGCGAGTCCACCTGGGAGGTAACGGCAAAGCTAATACGGGTAGGGAAGTTAGCCTTAATCAGTCCGGTAACCACATCTACCGATGGACGCTGGGTAGCCACCACCAGGTGGATGCCGGTGGCTCGGGCAAGCTGGGCTAATCGGCACAGGATGTGCTCCACCTCGTCAAAGCCGGTCATCATCAGGTCGGCCAGCTCATCAATGACCAGTATCAGGTGGGGCATCCTCTCTTCTCCCTGCTTACCCTTATTATAGGCCTCAATGTTACGGGCGCCGGCCGTCGCCAGTTGCCGATAGCGCTTGTCCATTTCCTGATTAAGCCAGCGCAGGGCGCCCAGAGCCTTCTGGGTATCAACTATGACTGGCGTTGCCAGGTGAGGCAGGCTATTAAACAAAGTTAGCTCTACCCGTTTGGGGTCAATCATAATAAACTTAAGCTCACTAGGCACACTATAAAGCAAAAGGCAACAGATAACAGCATTCAGGCAAACGGTCTTGCCACTGCCGGTGGCACCGGCGATAAGAAGATGGGGCATTTTAACTAGGTCAGCAGCTACTGCCTCACCACCGGCACCCTTACCCAGAGCCAGAGCCAGCTTGGACCTGGCCATAATTTTTTGAAAGGCGCTGGTCTCAATCACCCCTCGCAGGCTGACCACGCTGGAAATTGTGTTGGGCACCTCAATGCCAACTATCGGCTTACCCGGCACCGGGGCTTCAATCCTGATGCTGGGTGCTGCCAGAGCCAGAGCCAGGTCATTTGCCAGTGAGGTAATCCTATCCACCTTGACCCTCGTCCTGGAGATTTCTTCCTGCCTGACGCGGGTATTGCCGTCTTTATCTCTTTCCTTTATATCTTTTAGCTTCCTGTCCCAGCCGGGTTCGATGCCAAACTGGGTAACCGTTGGGCCGGCATTTATCTGGACCACCTTAGCATCGACACCATAGCTGGCCAGGGCATCCTCAATCAGTTTGGCTCTCTGGAAGTTGTCAGCCTGACCAAACTCAACTTCAGGAGACTGGTCCAGAATGTCAATTGGTGGCAACCCCCAGCCATCAACGATAACCAGAGATGGCGACTCGCCATATTTCCTCCAGACCTCCTGAGCTACCTGTCTTAAGTCCCGCGGCGGCTGACCTGCTTCCTGCTGCGCCTTGGCAGCGGTAGCTAAACCGGTCTGTGGTTCCTTTACCGGGATTTCGGGGGGCATAAGAACCGATGGTGGGGTTATCTTCTCCGCCGGGGGAGCTTTTTCAGTAGTGGTCGGTCTACTATAGGCTGTCGGGGGAAGAGGTGGCTGGAGTTCTTCAATCCCTGGTCTCGTGGGAGGGCGCGGCATTTTAAAACGCTTATAGACCCATGAAACTGATTTTTTTACGGCGCTAAAGCTGACCCGGGGTGCCACTATAATAAAACCCAGGGTGGCTAAGCCCAGGATCCAAAGAATGCCAATTAAGCTCTGGTCATCGCCAATGATAGCCAGACCAAAACTGCCACCCAGGTCAAAAAGGGCCAGTATTCCCCAGACAGCGAAAAGAAAAGCGGTCGCCCCCAGCCACTTATTCCATTGATACAGCTTCCAGCGCTGGATAAAGGCTGACAGGCGCTGCCGGAATACCAGGCCGATTACAATGATGACGGCCACGGTGATGAGGATTAGCCCCCCCCAACCAAACAGCCCTAGAGTGCTTTCGGTAACCTCATCAGCCCACGACGCAAGTGCCTCCCACTGCCAGAATAGCACCGCCAGGATAAGGGTCAGGAGTATCAGGCGCCGCATCAGCGGCAAGGCTAAGAAGCGAAACAGCCCGCTTAATGACGGCTTTTCCCCAGGCTTAACTCTGGCTTTGGTCTTTTCCCTGGTACCAACTTTCTTCTTAGCCATATAAGCTCTCACTACATCAGCAGCTTTAAAGCTAGACCTTTATCACAACCGGCAAAATCATAGGCCGGCGCTTGGTCTGCTCGTAGTAGAACTTATTTAATTGATCCTTGACCTTGGTGGTGACAAAGCCCCACTCCGCGGTATGTTTACTCCCGTGGTCTAAGACTTGAGCTACCAGGTCGCGGCTCTTATCCAGCATATCCTTGGCTTCGTTGGTGTCAACGAAACCCCGCGACACAATGTCAGGGCGTCCTACCAGCTTGCCGGTTTGCTTGTTAACAGCGATAATGGCCACCACTATTCCGTCCCGCGACAGCATCCTTCTATTACGGAGAACAACACCGCCAACATCACCGACACTGAGACCATCGACATAGACATTGCCTGAAGCAACCTTGCCGGCTACCCTGCCCGATTGCGGGCTAAGCTCAAGGATATCACCATCCTCCAGGACAAAGATATTCTCTTCGGGGATACCCACTGATTGGGCTAACTGGGAGTGATGGCTTAGGTGGCGGTATTCGCCATGGATAGGCACGAAAAACTTTGGCTTGACCAAGTTCAGTAGCAGCTTTAACTCCTCCTGAGAGCCATGCCCGTGGACATGAACCTCGGCCACCCTACCGTAATACACCTGGGCCCCCTGTTTAAAAAGGCTGTCCACCGTTCTATTTACCAGGGATTCATTGCCCGGGATAGGTGTTGCTGAGATAACGACGGTGTCGCCACGGACTATGCTAACCTGGCGGTGGTCCCGGTTAGCTATACGAACCAGGGCTGAGGTAGGCTCCCCCTGACTGCCAGTGGTAACAAAAACAATCTTGTTATGGGGCAGGCCGCGTAGCTCATCCAGCCGAGCCAGAACCCCATCCGGTGCCTTAAGATAACCCAACTCCAGTGCTATCCGCACCGTATCGCTCATACTGCGCCCGACAGTAAAGACACGGCGCTGGTGCCTGGCGGCGGCATCAATAACCTGCTGGACGCGGGAGACCAGCGAGGCAAAGGTGGTTACAATTACTCTGCCCGGTGCCTTTGCCATAATCCGGTCCAGGGCTTCACCAACCACTCTTTCCGATGGCGTGTAGCCAGGTAGCTCAGCATAGGTGGAATCGGAGAGGAGAAGCAAAACCCCTTGCCTCCCCGCTTGAGCCAGCCGAGAAAGGTCGGTTGGTTTACCATCAACCGGGGTATAATCAAGCTTGAAATCGCCGCTATGGACTATTACGCCCACTGGCGTATGGATGATTAGACCCACCGTGTCAGGGATACTGTGGCAAACAGAGAAGAACTCAATTCTGAATTTGCCCAGACTAAACTGTTCGCCAGGCGCTATAACATTGAGTTTTGCCAGTGCCAGTGCCTTGCGCCCCTTGAGCTTTATCGAGATAAGACCCTTTGCCAGCTTGGTGCAGTAGATGGGCACATTGAGCTGAGGCAACACATAGGGCAGGGCACCAACGTGGTCTTCATGAGCATGGGTGATAATGATACCCCGCACCTTTTCCTGTCTCTCCAAGAGGTAGCTAATATCAGGGATTACCAGGTCAATACCCAACATCTCTTCCTCGGGGAACATCAGCCCGGAATCAATGACGATGATATCGCCGCCATATTCCAGCACCATCATGTTCTTGCCGATTTCACCCAAGCCGCCGATGGGGATCATTTTTAGTCTTGGTTTGGCCATCTTAAATCTCAAACATGCTTAGTTGCTGCGGTGGTGCCTCCTGTTTCTCCTCCGGCACACTCTCCATCTGAGCCAAAAGTTGCGGAATCTTAATCATATCGGCTTTTATTATCTCACGCAGTCTTTGCTGATGAAGAGCCGCTGCCGGATGATACATGGCGTAGTAGATAATGCCGTCCCGCTTTTGAGTTGTGCCATGAATACGGCTTATACTCTTACCGGGAAAGAACAGGGCCATTGAGTAGCGCCCCAGGGTGACAATCATTCTGGGGCGAATGAGCTCAATCTGGCGGTCCAACCAGGGACGACAGTTGAGTATCTCCTGAGGCAGGGGGTCGCGGTTTACCGGAGGTCGCGTCTTTATCACATTGGTAATATAGACCTGCCCACGCTTCAAGCTGATTAAGGCCAGCAGCTCATCCAAGAACTGCCCGGCGGGACCGACAAAAGGCCGCCCCTGCTGGTCCTCATGCCAGCCCGGGGCTTCGCCGATGAACATTATGTCGGCGTCTTCGGCTCCCTCACCCGGCACCGCTCTGGTTCGGTCTTTAGCAATCTCACACTTCCGGCAGTTCTTAATTTCCTTAGAAAGCTCAAGGAGCGCTGACATATCACCCTGTTTTAACTTTTCTAGCCTTTTAATCATGATAACACGCTCAATATGTCAAGTCAATTAGATACACTTCTATTCTGCTTTGGGCCACTACCACGGTAACGGAAGTAAATATTATGGTAAAATACTGGGCAAAAGCGGCCCCTGATAAGCAAAGTAGCGTAGCCACCGCTTTTCGGAGATAACTTTCTGATGAATGAGACCATTTCACTGATTATACCCACCTACAACGAGAGAGATAACATAACACCGTTACTCAAGCGGCTTGAGAATGCCTTAGCCGGCTACGACTATGAGGCCGTCTTTATTGACGATAACAGCGCTGATGGTACCGCCGAACTGGTCACCTCCCTGGCCGATAAATATCCGGTTAAGGTAATTGTTCGTAAGGATAAGCGGGGGCTGGCCTCGGCTGTTGTTGACGGGCTTAGCCATGTATCCGGCAAGATTATAGCCGTAATGGACGCTGACCTACAGCATCCACCGGAGGTCGTTCCCGCTCTACTCAAGGAGATAGAGGCCGGAGCCGATATAGTAATCGCCTCAAGGTATGTTAAGGGGGGGGGTTGCCCCGGCTGGAGCCTGAGCCGAAGACTAATATCCAGGGGGGCTATCTTCCTGGCCCACCTGCTCCTGCCGGCAACAAGGCAGGTTAGTGACCCGGCGTCAGGTTTTTTTATGTTTAATAAGAAGGTGATAGCCGGAGCCGAGCTAAAACCGCTGGGTTATAAGATACTGCTGGAGATACTTATGCAGGGAAATTTTAAGCGGGTAGCTGAAGTCCCCTATACCTTTGGCACCAGGGGTAGAGGTGAAAGCAAGCTCAGTGCCGGCCAGCAGGTGGCTTACCTGAGACACCTCTTCAGTCTGATGAAACGCAGTGGTGAACTAACCCGGTTTTTAAAGTTTGCGCTGGTCGGTGCCAGTGGTGTTGGTGTTAATGAGGGACTCTATTGGCTACTGACAAGGCTGGCTGGGCTGGTTGGTTCATTGGATATTTGGGCGGTAGTTATTGGCACAGAGACATCCGTAATCACCAACTTCATCCTGAATAACTACTTCACCTTTGCCGACCGTCGCCAGCCAGGGTTAAAGTCTTTTCTTAAACGCCTGCTGAGGTTCAACCTGGTCTGCCTGGCTGGTGTGGGTATCACTGTGGGGGTATTCTATATACTTACTAGATCTTTCGGGGTTCAAGAGCCGTATGACCTTCTAGCTCTGCTGGCTGGCATTGCCGTGGCAATGCTGTGGAACTATCTGGCTAACAACTGGTGGACATGGAAACCATAAGGCGACTGATTACCAGATTCAGCAAATGGGAATACGCCGGGCTCTTAGTGCTGGTGCTGGTGACACTGGTACTGCACTTTAGCGTCATCATGGCGCCTGATGAGCCCCTCTTCGATGAGCAACACTACATTCCCGATGCCAGACTTATCATTGATGGTGAAGGCACCGAGCGTCCCGAGCACCCTCCCCTGGGCAAGCTGTTCATAGTAGCCGGTATCAAGCTATTTGGCGATAACCCCTTTGGCTGGCGGTTCTTTTCAGTCCTTTTGGGCACAATCTGCGTCATCCTCTTCTATCTTATCTGCCGCCGATTGAACCTGTCCAAAAGGGTTTCTTTTTTAGCCACTTTTCTACTGGCTTTAGAAAACCTGAGCTTTGTGCAGGCAGCAATAGCTATGCTAGACGTCTATAGCTTGGTTTTTGCCATGGCTGCCTTCTGGCTCTACCTAAAGGGAAAGTATGTCATGTCGGGAGTAGCTGTAGGCTTGAGCGCTCTAGCTAAACTAAGCGGTGCTCTGGCAATCGTCGTCATAGGGCTGCACTGGTTCTTGGTCGAGCGCAGGCGCCCCTGGCGCTTTCTGCCCTCAATGCTAGCTGCCCCGGTATCATTCCTGCTGCTGATGCCTCTGTTTGACTACGCTATCTGGCACAAGTGGTTTAACCCGGTTGCCCAGGTAGATAACATGCTGAGGTTAACCGGCAGCATAGTCTTTTCCGGTGTTGACCCGGGTGTTGGCAGCCGTCCTTGGGAATGGGTACTGTTCCCCGAGGTTATGCCCTACTGGTGGCAAAGCTATTACACTGGGATGACTGGCGAGATTTTGCCCAACTGGTGGCTATCCAGTTACATCGGGATGATTAGCCCCACCCTCTGGGTCTTCATTATTCCTGTAGTAATCTACATCACCTTTAGGGCGATAAAAGGCAACACACCCGTCCTGTTCCCCTTTTCCTGGTTTATCGGCTGCTATTTGCTCTGGATACCAGCCAGTCTTATCACTGACAGAGTCACCTATATTTTTTACTTTTATCATGTCGTAGGGGCTATAGCTATCGGTCTAGCCCTGGTCTTGTTCCGGCTGCTTGAGATAGCCAGTGCCAGGGAGCCAGGTAAGCTCAGGTGGCTAATAAGGCTGGGAGTGCCCATCTACTTGCTGCTTCACATAATCGCCTTTATTGTGCTGGCGCCGATGTCCCTCTGGTGGTCAGTGCCTCTCTGCCTCCTGCTTTATATCTTTACCCTTCGTTTTCTAGGGTTTAGTAGGCGGCTTGAGGTGCCACCTACTCTAATAGATGTGCAGCAAGTCAACAAAGTCAGTTGATTAAGCCATCCGAACAATAGTAAAATGAAGTAGTGCCCTTAGGGGGAGTAATTTCACGCCGGGAAGGAGACTGATGAGCTTCTTAAGTCAGACTGACCCAGAAATTAGTGGCGTCATTGATGCCGAGGCAGAAAGGCAGAGGGAAACAATAAACCTCATCGCCTCCGAAAACTATGCCAGCCGGGCGGTGATTGAGGCTCAAGGCTCGTTTCTGACCAACAAATATGCTGAGGGCTACCCCCAGCGCCGCTACTATGGTGGCTGTGAGAATATGGACACCATAGAAAGTCTGGCTATAGAGCGGGCTAAAGAATTATTTCATGCCGAGCATGCCAATGTCCAGCCGCACAGCGGGGCGCAGGCCAATATGGCTGCCTACTATGCCTTGCTTGATTACGGCGATACTGTTTTAGGTATGGACCTGGCCCACGGTGGTCATCTGACTCATGGTGCCAAGGTCAGCTTCTCAGGTAAGTCATATAACTTTATTACCTACGGCCTAAATCGGGAGACGGAGAGGATTGACTACCAAGAGGTAGAGAAGCTCGCCCTAAAGCATAAGCCCAAGTTGATTGTGGCCGGCGCCAGCGCTTACCCCAGAATTATTGATTTTGAGCGTTTTCGGCGCATCGCCGACCTGGTGGGAGCTAGTATTATAGCTGATATAGCCCACATAGCCGGTATGGTAGCCGCCGGACTACATCCTACCCCGGTGCCCTACGCCGATGTGGTGACCTCAACTACACATAAGACGCTACGCGGTCCACGGGGTGGTTTCATCCTGTGTCGTAAGGAACTGGCTCAGGCTATAGATGCCGCTGTTTTTCCCAGAATGCAGGGCGGTCCCCTGATGCATGTCATCGCCGCCAAGGCAGTGGCTTTCCATGAAGCTATGCAGCCAAGTTTTACCGACTACCAGCGGGCTATACTGGAGAATGCCCTTACTTTAGCCAGCGAACTTAAGCGCCTGGGACTACGCCTTATCTCGGGCGGGACGGATAACCACCTGGTTCTAGCTGACCTTACCCAGATAGGGGTTACCGGCAAACAGGCTGAGGAAGCCTTAGGCAGAGCCGGCATTACCGTTAACCGCAATCAAGTTCCTTTTGTTAATGTCCTGCCGCCCCGGATAGCCAGTGGCATCAGACTGGGCACACCAGCGGTAACGACACGCGGCTTCGGTGCTGAGGAAATGAAGCACATTGCTTCTTTAATCGTAAAAGTAATTACCAATATCGATAACCTTGCTCTACAGGACCAGGTAAGGGAAGAGGTCGGCCAGATATGCCACCGCTTTCCAGCGCCAGGAATTAATGACTGAGATTGTTCACCAACCCCTCACCCTTTATGAAATCTCTTTACTAAACAACCTCTTATAGGGAGTTTTAGGGAGCGTTAGCCCCTCTTCTATTACCTCCCCTTCTCCTTTGAAGGGGAAGATACTAAAAGAGAGTCAAAGAGAGGCGAAGCCCTTGGGAAAATCCCCCTTAGTCCCCCTTTGCGAAAGGGGGTGGGTCACCTCATAAAAACCTAAAGGGGATGAGGTTGGTATATAATAATGCTATAATAAGCTTATCTGGAGGGAATTGAAAATTGTATTTTAAGGGGGAGAAAGTTGATGGATGAATTAAAGGTATTTACCGGTAACGCCCATCCTGCTCTGGCTAAAGCGGTTACTGAATATCTGGGCACACCGTTAGGTAGTTGCGAGGTCTTTCAGTTTAGCAATGAGAACATCTTTGTCCGCATTCTGGAGAATGTCCGCTCACGGGACACCTTTGTTATTCAGCCCATATGCTCCCCGGTGAGTAATAACCTGGTTGAACTGCTTATTATGATTGACGCCCTGAAGAGGGCTTCAGCCGGGCGTATTACTGCTGTCGTCCCCTACTATGGTTATGGCCGCACCGATAAGAAAGACCAGCCAAGGGTGCCGATAACAGCCAGGTTGATAGCCGACCTCTTAACTGTGGCCGGGGCTAACCGACTCCTGACCGTGGACCTGCACGCCGGTCAGATACAGGGCTTTTTCAACATTCCGGTTGATGAACTCACCGCCCTCGACCTGCTAAGTACCTATTTTAAAAAGAAGAACCTTCGCAACC
>DAOWHE010000077.1 GCA_030641585.1 Dehalococcoidales bacterium
GATAAGACCGAGCTCCTATCCCGCAAGGAACTTAAAGACAACTTCTCCCTGGAACGGGTCAGCCGAACAGCCGCCATCTTTAATAAGGATAAGCTTGAGTGGATGAACGGGGTGTATATCCGCCAATTAAGCCCGGAAGATTTTGCCCGCCAGGCTCTTCCCTTTCTGGAGAGAGACCTGCCTGCCGAGGTGAAGCGGCCACTATCTACTGACTATGTAAAGCAGGTGATGCCCCTTATCCAGGAGCGGGCTAAAACTTTGGCTGAAGTAGCCGAGCTTACCCAATTCTTCTTTACTAGCAAGCTTAGTTATGAGCCTGGCCTGCTAATAGTTAAAAAGATGGACCCGGGGTCAGCCATTAGCGCCTTAGAAGCATCACTAGAAAGGCTTGGGCAACTGCCGGTGTTTGATGCTGAATCCCTGGAGGCTAGTTTGAGACCTCTGGCTGAAGAGCTGGGGCTTAAGACCGGTCAGCTTTTCGGCACACTGAGGGTTGCCGTTACCGGGCGGACAGTGGCGCCGCCACTATTTCAAACAATGGCGGTGCTGGGTAAGGAACGCTGCCTTGAGCGCATAGGAGAAGTACTCGTCAGACTGCACAGACTGCAAAAATAGCGGTTTTACTCAGCTTTACATAGTTTCCTATATCTCTTCGTTAAAATTAGGACTGTAAACATTTTAAACCTAGTGCTGAAGTTCGGCAATGGATAAATACCCGCTCAAGAAATACCCGATAGTTGGTGCCTGCGGTCTTAACTGCGGCCTGTGCCCCAGGCACCATACCCAAGGGGAATCAAGATGCCCCGGCTGCTGCGGCCCCGATTTCTGGCAGAAGCATCCGGGATGCGGATTTATTACCTGCTGTGTTAAAAAGGGACATCTGGAGACCTGCGCCCAGTGTGGTGACTGGGCAGAGTGCGCCAGGGTAGCCAGACTGCTGGATTGGGCAAGGCATCGCGATTCCGTCATATCCTATAAGCCACTGCCGGCTAACTACGCTGCTATTCAGAAGAACGGTATTGAAGAGTTCGCCAGGCTGGAGATGGAAAAACAGAACTTCCTCAGGCGGCTTATTGATAACTATAATGATGGCCGTTCCAAGAGCTTCTACTGCATAGCCTGCCAGCTTATACCGCTGGACAAGCTGAGGCAAGCGCTGGCGGATGCCGAAACGAAAATGGGTGAAGATGCCGATATTAAAGAGAAAGCCAAGCTCACTAGAGCGGCAATTAACAATGTGGCAGATAGCCTACAGATTGATTTAAAATTAAGGAAATAATTATCATCCTCACCCCCTTAATCCCCCTCTCCTTCAAAGGAGAGGGGGAGGGATAGGGAAGAGGGGCTTCGCCCCTCTTAGACACCCTGTTAGATTGGGGTGCCCGGGGTAGCTTTAAGAGAATGTTAAAAATGAAACCGGTAGAACCACCATACATTTCCCTATACCACTCCGGTGAGCTAAAGAAGCGGGCGCAGAGGCTTGAGGCAAGACTGGCCTCGTGTGACATCTGCCCCCGGGAATGTGGCATTAATCGGCTGGAGGGTGAAACAAAGTTCTGCCATTCCGGTCGCCGGCCGATAGTCTCCTCATTCTGTGCTCACCATGGAGAGGAGCCGGCTCTTTCTGGCAGCTGTGGCTCAGGGACAATATTCTTCGGCAACTGCAACCTGCGATGCCTGTATTGCCAGAACCACCAGATAAGCCAGAACTGGGAAAAGCAGCAGTCCAATGAGACAGACTGCCACAAGCTTGCCCAGCACATGCTCTACCTTCAGGATGAGCTGGGCTGCCACAATATCAACTTCGTTTCGCCGTCACACTTTGTCCCCCAGATGGTTCGGGCAGTGCTCATGGCGGTGCCTATGGGACTCAAGATACCGCTGGTCTATAACAGCAACGCCTATGATTCCATTAAGACCCTGAGAGAGCTTGACGGCATAATAAGCATCTATTTGCCCGACCTAAAATACTCATCTGATGACTGGGCTAAAAGGCTGTCACAGGCTCCGGATTATGTCGGGCATGCAAGAAGTGCCATAAAAGAGATGTTCCGGCAGGTCGGGGAGCTGGTGGTGGATGAGTCCGGGGTAGCCCGGCGGGGACTGATTGTTCGCCACCTCATCCTGCCCAACGGGCTGGCTGGCAGTGAGGGCTCGCTTACCTGGCTGGCAAGTGAGGTCTCGCCCAGGGTTACACTTAGTTTAATGTCTCAATATCACCCTATGCACCGGGCACATCAGTTTGAGCCGCTTAAAAGGACTATATCACTGTCCGAATATGAGGCAGTCATCAAGGTAATGAACAGGGTGGGGCTGGAAAACGGCTGGCAACAGGGAATGGGGGCTGACAAAATCTACCTGCCCGACTTTGACCGTGAAGGCCACCCCTTTGCCTTAAAACACCAGTCGTAGGAAATAACAGAGCCTTGCCCTTTGTAACTGGTAAAGGTATAGCGAGTTTTTAGCCTTTCCTTTTCCGGTTGACAAAGGCAAAGCGGATTTTAAGACCGCTGCGCTTATCTTTCTTGTTCACATTCTCAATGAATGTTTTCAGGTCTTCCTTCTTTTTGTCACCAGCTTCAGGCACTTTTATCTCCGTTCATTACTAACTAAAGTCTAATTGTAGCACGCTTTTAGATATAAAGATAGCAGGATTAACTTAGCCAATCATATGCTGCAACGAATAGTATAGTCAAACTTTCTCTGGCTGGCATTTGGAGCAGAAGTAGCTGCCGCGGCCTCGGATGGGGATGTGAGCAATGGGGGTGCCACAGACGGGGCAATTTTTCGCACGACCATGAGCAACCCGAAACTGAAACTGAGCTGTCCCTGGTGTTCCATCGGGGCGTAAGTAGTTCACAATGCTTGCCCCCTTGTTAGTAATGGCTGACCTCAAGACCTGCTGGATGGCGCTATGAAGTCGCGCTACCTCATCTTGAGACAGGCTTGATGCCGGTCTTAGCGGGTGAATTCCGGCCGAAAACAGGGCTTCATCAGCATACATATTGCCGATGCCGGCAACAAAACCCTGGTCAAGAAGAATAGCCTTTATCGGCGCCTTTCGCTTAGACAAACGCTGGGCTAAAACTTCAGGGGTAAAGTCAGCTTCTAATGGTTCCGGGCCTAACTTGCCGACAATATCGTCCTTGTCCTTAACCAATTGTATTTTGCCGAATTTGCGCGGGTCAGAAAAGAAGATACTGGTGCCACCATCCAGACGGATTATAGCCCGGGTATATTTGGGCGGCTCAGATGAATCTTTACCGACAATCAAGGAGCCGCTCATTTTCAGGTGGATAACCAGTAAATCACCGCTACTCAGGCTGAAGATGAGGTACTTACCACGCCGCTTAAGCCCGGTTATCCCCTGCCCGCTGAGGCGGGAGTGGAATTCTCTAACCGAGGGCTGGCGGAGCATTCCTTCCCAGAATAGAGTAACACCGCTGATATTGCGACCGACAACATAGGGCTCTAGCTCGTTCTTTATTGTCTCTACTTCAGGAAGCTCGGGCACTTTTAACCTCTAGTCTGCTCTTGCTACCTCTGAAATAACTATTACATACAGAGTTTTTATCATTTAAGTTTTAAGCCTTTACTCCATCTGCCCCCAGTTTGAGCCAGTCTTGATGTCCACCTTTAACGGCAGGCTAAGCTTAAGAGCAGTAGACATGAGCCGGGTCACCAGTTGAGACATCACTTTCGGCTCCTCATCAGGCACCTCAAAGATAAGCTCATCGTGCACCTGAAGCAGAAGCTTGCTCCGTAGCTTGAGCCTTGCCATCTCCCGGTACAGCTCAACCATAGCCACCTTGATGATGTCAGCCGAGGTACCCTGCACCGGCATATTTATTGCCATGCGCTCGGCAGATTCTCTTAGCTGACGGTTTGATGAGTTAATTTCCGGGATATAGCGCCTCCTGCCCAGGAGAGTCTGGACATAGCCCCGCTCCCTTGCCTGCTTTTTGGTTGACTCAAGGTATTTTTTCACTCCAAAGTGCTTTTCAAAGTAAGCGGTAATAAACTGCTCAGCCTCTTTATATGATAGTTCCGTTGCCTGCTCCAGGCCGTACTGGCTCATACCATAGATAACGCCGAAGTTAACCGTTTTAGCCAGACGCCGCATCTCCAGTGTTACCTGCGAGGCAGCCACGCCAAAGAGCTGGGCAGCGGTGGCAGTATGAATATCCTCATCTCGCCCAAAGGCATCGAGCAGGACTTCATCTTGAGACAGGTGAGCCAGGACGCGAAGGTCAATCTGTGAGTAGTCTCCAGCCAGAAGCCGGAAGCCGGCTGGAGTAATAAAGGACTTCCTTATTTCCTTACCCAACTCGTCACGAACCGGAATATTTTGCAGATTGGGCTCGCTTGAGGAAAGCCGACCGGTAGCCGTCCGAGTCTGATTAAAGCTGGTATGTAAGCGACCCGTTTTAGGGTTAACCAAAGCGGGAAGAGCATCAATATAGGTTGACTTAAGCTTACTTAGCTGGCGGTAGTCCAAAATAAGCTCTACTACCGGGTGCTCGCCACGTAGCTCCTCCAGTATTGGGGCTCCAGTAGAATAGCCACCCTTTGTCTTACGTCCTGGTGGTAGTTTCAGCTCCTCAAACAGGACAGAACCCAGTTGCTGGGGTGAGTTTATATTAAAATGGTGACCGACGTTACTAAAAATCCCGGTTTCCAGTTTGAGCAGCCGCTCACCGAGGCGGTGTGACATCCGTCTCAGCAAGTCCGTATCCAGGGCTACCCCGTTCCTTCCCATGCCGACAAGCACCGGCACCAGTGGCATCTCAACCTCAGAGAATAGCTGCCACAGCTCTTGCTGGTGTAGCTCAGCACCCAGCAATTCTGCTAGTCTTAGGGTCATGTCAGCATCAGCACAGGCGTAATCACTGGCGCGGGAAATCTCAACCTGAGACATGGAAATCTGCTTGGCACCGGAGCCAATAAGCTCAGTGATTAGTGTCATTTCAATACCCAGCCGGCTGAAGGCAAGCTCTTTCAGGCCCAATGGTTTCTCACCCAGAAGGTAGGCGGCAACCACGGTGTCAAAAGCAAGGTTTGATACGGTAACGCCATATTCAGCCAGTACCGTCATATCATACCTGCCGTTGTGAGCCATCTTAGCCAGCTTGGCATCCTCCAGAAGGGGTTTAAGCTGGTCGATGACCTGCTTAAGTGGCAGTTGCTTTACCTGCCCCCAGCCGACATGACCAACCGGGATGTAGTAAGCCTCACCCGGGGCTGGCGAGAAAGACATGCCCACCAGCTGGGCTAACATTGGGTTTAGGCCGGTTGTCTCCAAGTCAAAGGCAAAAGACTGGGCTTTCTTAAGACGCTTTACCAGTTCATCAAGGGCTGAGGTAGTAGATATAATCTTATACTCTGGCTTAATCTGTGGCCTGGTTTTAACCGGCGCCGTGGCTGCCGGTGTTATTGCCTCTACCTCAGGCAATTTGGTTAGCAAGCTGGCAAACTCAAGCTCACGGAAGAGTTCAACCACCTGTTGTCGGTTGTAATTGCTAACCTGGCAATCATCTAGCTTGAGGGTGGCCGGCGTCTGGGTAACAATGGTCGCCAGCTCCTTGCTCCGGCGGGCGATGGCCTCATGCTGGCGCAAAAGCTCTCTGATTCTTTCCGGAGTAATCTCGCCTATATGCTTGTAAATCTGGTCAAGCGAGCCAAATTGCTGGATGAGCTTGACTGCCGTCTTTTCACCGATTCCGGGAACACCGGGGATATTGTCCGATGGGTCACCGACCAGCGCTTTTAAGTCGGCGATGTGCTCGGGCCCAACGCCGTATTTCTGGCTAACAGCGGCTTCATCATAGAGCATGGTATCAGAAAAATGGCGTCTGGGTTTGGGGTAGAGCACTCTCACCCGTGGTGACACCAGCTGCATGGCATCGGCATCACCGGTGACAATAATGGTGTCAACACCTTGTGCGCTGGCCTGGTGACTGAGGGTGCCCAGGAGGTCATCGGCTTCGTAGTCGTCAAGCTCAAAGATTGGGATATTAAAGGCTTGAGCCAGTTGCCTTACCCGCTCCAGTTGACCTATCAGTTCCTGCGGGGTCGGTGGGCGGTGTGCCTTATATTGCTCATACAGCAGGTGGCGGAAGGTGGGGGCTTTCTTATCAAAGGCGATGGCACAGTGAGACGGTTTTAGCTCGTTTATCGCCTTGAGGAGCATACTGGCAAAGCCATAGACGGCATTTACAACCTCACCGGTCTTACTTACCGTCAATGTCGGCAGGGCGTGGTAGGCACGGTGCACCAGAGCATTACCGTCAAATAGGACCAAAAGCGGCTGCTTCATGAGTATATTATAGCAGAGAGGAGCATGTTTGGGTTAGTGGAACAAGCCAAAACAGACGGTTAGGGGAAGTTAAGAGCCTGCTAAAGTTGTGAGGAGGATTTAAATAAGTCTATTCTGTTACTATCGGCAGTCCGGCGTCCTGCCAGGCTAAAATCCCGCCGGAAAGATTGTAGGCTTCCAGAAATCCAAGTCCCTCCATAATAGCTAAAGCCGCTCCGCTGCGGCCGCCCCACACGCAATAGACGAGATAGATTTTGTCTTTATCCAGCTTATCAAGGTCATCACGGAAAGTATCAGAATTGTAATCTACAACGATAGCATTTTCTATATGCCCGCCGGCAAACTCCTGTGGGGTTCGCACATCAATAATGACAAAATCTGGGTTATCCTGGTTTTCTTGTATTAAGGCAAACGCTTCCTCAGGAGCGGTATTCTCAATTATCTGGGTTGGGGTTTCCTGCTTTGAAGTGCATCCGCCGGCTAAGACAACCCCAATAACCAGTAATACGGAGAGTACCAGTATTAAGTTCCTGCCTATTTTTAGCATATCCCAACCTCATTCTTAGCATATCCCAAGTTAAAGCACATCAATTATAACATATTTAGACCCGATTTACAATTATCTAAAACCATCTCCACAGCCACCACTTTTCAAAAAGAACCTTTTGCCAGTGCCGTAGCCTAGATGGTTTTTCTCCCTGTCCACAACAACAATATCGTTATCCTGAGTTAGAGCCTCGCGCAGCCGATTGCCAGATACCACTCCACCTATCCCGCCACCTAAGATGAAAATCCTTTTGCCCATATGCCTAACCTCCTTAGCTTTTTTCAGAAACCTCCAGGGTAAAAAGCTGGTGGCAACAGACGGGCTATTA
>DAOWHE010000046.1 GCA_030641585.1 Dehalococcoidales bacterium
GAACTTGTTATACTTGACCCTATTATTGCCCTGGCCGTCTCTTTAATCATTATAAAATCAGCCTACAATATAATAAGAAAGTCGTTTGGCGGACTGATTGACGTCAAACTACCCAAAAAGGAAGAGGCCGAAATAAAGTCTTGCCTAAAAGAACACGTTGGTCAACTAGTAGGCTTCCATGAACTGCGTACCCGCAAGGCAGGAAGCCAGCGCTTCATTGAACTCCACCTGGTAATGCCAAAAAATACCAGTGTGGAAGAGGCGCACCGGATGTGTGACCACTTAGAGCAGGACTTAGAAAACAAACTGAATAATACAAATGTCACTATTCATATTGAACCCTGCACCATAGAGTGTGACCGGTGTTCTGTTCCCTGTAACCTGCACAAGACAAGGCCCTAAGACAGGTGGTGCATCTCCTTTATCTGTTCAATCAGATAGGTAATGTCGGGTGGCTCAAAGCCGTAAGAGGGTGGGCCCAGCTTATCTTCAATACCAGTGTTACCCACAAGAACATCAAAGGTAGCTTTTACTGAAGAGGCTAACGCTGTGAGATTATAGCCGCCCTCAAGGCTGAAGACGAGACGCCCACTGCATAGCTTGCCAGCCATCTCTTTTATAACCTTCACTACCCGGGCAAAGCCACTAACAGTCAGTTGCATCATGGCTAGCTCATCAGCCCAGTGAGCGTCATAGCCGGCAGAGACCAGGATAAGCCGGGGCTTAAACCGCCTAGCTGCTGGAATAATAATTTCTCTAAAAACTCTTAGATATTCGCCATCACCACAGCCCGCCGGCAAGGGTATGTTAATAGTGGTTCCTCCAGCCAGCCTACTACCAGTCTCATCAATGCTGCCTGTTCCCGGGTAGTGGGGATACTGATGAGTTGATATATAGAGCACTCCGGGGTCATCATAGAAAGCAGCCTGTGTGCCATTACCATGATGAACATCAAAGTCAATAATGAGAACACGCCCCAGCCTATATTTATTGAGAGCGTAATTGGCAGCAATAGCTATGTTGTTAAACAGACAAAAGCCCATAGCCCGCTCGGGGGTAGCATGATGCCCCGGCGGTCTGAGCAGGGCAAAGGCACAAGCCAGTTCCCCATCCATAACCGCCTCGGTGGCTCTAATGGCACCGCCGACAGCGTAAAGAGCAGCCTCAAAGGAGTCAGCCGACATTACAGTATCGCCGTCCAGCCAGCCACCACCTTTTTGGGCAATATCCTGGATGTGTGCTATATGCTGCCTCTCATGCACCAGAGATAGCTCCCGGGTTGAGGCAGCACGGGGCTCAATGGGCACCAGTTGTGATTTAAGCCCGGTCCGCTCAAGATGGGACATAATGGTCACCAACCTCTTGGCTTTCTCTACATGTTCTCCGGTATCGTGCTTGAGATAGATGGGATTATAGATAAAACCGACTTTCACGGCTTATCTCCTTTCTGGCACAATCAGCCCAGTTTCAATAATAACAACTGCTATGCTCAGCAATAAAATATTCAACCTCACCCCCTTTAATTTGCCCCAAAAATCAAGATTTCCGAGGACCCCAGAATAAGCACCCAGTCCTTCTTTGAAGGATGGGGACCTGCTTTATCCCCCTCTCCTTAAAAGGAAAGGGGGAAGTAAGGTTTTGAAGGGGCAATGCCCCTTCAATCTACCCCCAAAAACAACCTTAGGGTGACAACAAACGGAGAAATCTAAACCACCATCCGGATGCCTGATATTAAAAACCAGACACCAAAGCCGGCAAGCAGCAGGCTGCTGGCAATAAACACCCACTGCTGAAACTTTTTCCCCCACAGCGAGTGAGTCCTATAGACCAGCACCGAAACAAAGGAAAGCCAGAGAAGGTCACACAGCCAGTGAACCACAATAAAGACGGTTAGTCCACCCAGGCCAAAATCAAGAAATTTCATGACCAGCAGACTGCCTATAGTCGCCCACCACAGCAGGAAAAACGGATTAAGCCCACTGGTAATGATACCGGCGGTAAAGGCACTGTAAGGTAAATCCTTACCCTCCTTGACCACCCCGGCCCGGGCACGGAACATGGTGATACCCAGCCAGATAACCATGCTGCCGCCAAGCAGGCTCAGCACCAGTTGAACAACACTGCTCTCAAAGAACTGGGCAAAGCCCAAGTATATTAGCAGTATCAGGGGGACTTCTATAACAGCATGACCCAGGGAAATCCAGACGCCAGCCCAGGGGGACTTAAAGCTTTTGGCTAATGTTACGGCAAACATAGGTCCCGGCATCATTACCCCGGAAAAGGAAATCACGACTACACTTAACAGAATTGGCAGCATAAGAGTACCCTTAGTTTTTAATTTAGGGACAGGTCGCTTAAGTACATAGACTTCATATTATATCACCTCCTATCTTTTGTATATTGCCAGCTGGCTTGAGTCCACCAGCACCAATAAACTATACTAGTAAAAAGGCATTAATGGAGCCAAAGGGTGTCACTAGATTTAGCCAAGATTGCCCAGCAGGTTGAAAAAATGGTCGCCAGCCTCAGGGCGAGCGGCAAGGAGAGGCAGCAGCGCCTTAAGCAGGCCCTAAGTGTCCTCACCAGCAAAGACACCAACCTTGATAAGCTAAGAAAGAGGATTGCCTTAAGTAAGACTACCTGGCTGGTGGCCGAGCCGGTAGACGGGCTTTGCCAGCACTATAAGATGCCACCAGCGCCTGAAGGTTTTACCGTCATCGCCACCGATGGCTCCCATATTGATGTTGACCGCCACCAGTTAACTAAATGCTACCTGATAAATATAGGCGGTGTTACCCTTGACTACGGCACCAACCCCGGCGCTGTCCTCGACAGCTTCCCCCATCTCTATTCCGATGATGAAGACCTGGTAATTGCACCGCCCGGGGCTAATGGGCGTGGGCAGCCGGTAGAGGGGACGCTGCTGGGTATTAAGCGCGGTGTCGAGGAATGCCGCCACCTGGCCAGCTTGGCAGCCGAATTACCCGCCGGTGGCCCGGTACTGGCACTACTGGACGGCTCGCTCATCCTCTGGGGGCTGGTTAGCAAAGACTACCCCGAGTTTGTCACCCAGGCGCTGCTGGATAAGGGCTTCCTTCGCTATCTTGACCAGATGAGAAGGCTCAAGATAAGGCTTGGCGTTGCCAGCTATATCAGCTTTCCCCGCTCAACCGATGTCGTTAACGCCTTAAGGGTGGCTATCTGCCCCCATGAAGTCCCTGACTGCGACCGATATTGTGATAAAATCTCCTGGGGGAAACGAGAATGCGACAGCGTAGCCGGCGTCATCGACCGGGAGCTTTTTTTAAACCTACTGGATGAGGGGGAAAGATCGGCGCTGTTTATCAGCCAGTCGTCCATAGTAAAGAAGCGCTACGGCGTCCACAGAGTCTATTTCTTCTACCTTAAAGTGGATGACGAGATAGCCAGAATTGAGCTCCCCGAGTGGGTGGCAATGGATGAGGGCCGTTTAAGCCTGGTTCATACCCTGATTTTAGACCAGTGCCGGCGGGGTCACGGCTATCCGGTGGCGCTGGCTGAAGCCCACGAGCAGGCAGTAATAACCGGCGCTGACCGGGAGAACTTTCAGCAGCTGGTGGAGATGCTAATGGCAGAGGAGCACCTGCCCACCACTGCTTCAGCCAAGAGCCGCAGTAAAAGAACCAGGTGGGTTTAGATGTTATTATATTAACCTCACCCCCTTCAAGCTACCCCTAATAAATGACCCTGGAGGAAGTAAGGCATAAAAAAGCTTAGAAATGTTTAAATGGGATACCCTGGCTTAATATAAGGAGGCACTAATGCTGGAGGGCGAGCAAGAGCGTCTGGCGAAACGAATGAGATGGGCAGCAAGGA
>DAOWHE010000103.1 GCA_030641585.1 Dehalococcoidales bacterium
ATCTGACCCCGGCTATGAACTGATTATAGCCACCAGCCAGCGGGGGATACCGGTGGTGCCAATTCCGGGCCCTTCAGCTATCATTACAGCACTGGCTATCTCCGGGCTGCCCACAAATAGGTTTACCTATATTGGCTTTCTGCCTCGTAAGCATGGCGAGAGGCGGCGCCGGCTAGAGTCGGTTGCTGGTGAGTCGGGCACTATTATAGCCCTGGAGACACCCCATCGGCTAAGGGCGGCGTTAGGTGATATTCTGCTTACCCTTGGTGATAGAAGAGTTGCCATCTGTCGCCAGCTTACCAAGCTTCATGAAGAGGTTTTCCGGGGAACGATAAGCCAGGCTCTAGAATACTTTACTGAGCCAAGAGGCGAGTTTACTCTGGTTATTGAGGGTAAGGGAGAGAAGGAAAAGCCCGAGTTAACACGAGATATTGAGCAAAAGTTACAGCGTATGCGCCTCTCTGGAGTAACAGCTAAAGAGGCGATAGCCAAGGTGGCTGGGGAAACAGGCCTATCAAAGAAAGAGCTTTACCGGGCCTGGCTTAAGTTATCTTAAATTTTTGTAGCCAGGTTTTAGAAAGGAGTTTAACAATGCGCCGAGGTTGTATCTCTTCAGGGGAAGTGAAGTGCGATGTTTGCCACCGCAAGATACCATATCCAGAGCGTTATCTGGTTATTGATGAAGAAGACGGGGTTGAGGTAGAAAAGGGAAAGTCAGTTCACTACTGTGTTCAGTGTGCCATGGAGAAGGGTTACGCCCACTATAGAGATGAGAAGGGCGAAAGGATACTGACCTTCTTCCCTGAGCCTGATATTAGCCCCTGAGGGGTTTATTAAAGTATTAGCTTGTTTGTTTATATAGGAAACATATCATGAGCGAGAGGATTTTTATTGGTGTTGCCTGGCCTTATGCTAATGGGCCGCTACATCTGGGGCATATTGCCGGTGCCTACTTACCGCCGGACATATTCGCTCGTTACCACCGCGCCAAAGGCAACGAGGTACTGATGGTATCGGGGTCAGACCAACACGGCACGCCAATAACTATCAGGGCGGGGCAGGAGGGGAAGATGCCGGCTGAAATAGCCAGTAAGTATCATGAGCAGTTTCTAAGTTCGTGGCAGAAGCTGGGCATTTCCTTTGATTTATTTACCAGTACCGGCACCGCCAACCATGCCAGGGTAGCGCAGGACTTCTTCCTTACCCTTCTTAATAAAGGCTATATCTATAAGGCCAGTGCCCAGCAACCCTTATGTCCCAGGTGCCAGCGGTTTCTACCCGACCGCTATATTGAAGGCACCTGCCCCCATTGTGGCTACACGGGGGCCCGAGGTGACCAGTGCGACCAGTGTAGCCAGCCGCTAACCCCGGCGGAACTCGTTGAGCCTCGTTGTGGCGTATGTGGCACTACTCCTGAGTTTAAGGAATCGGAGCATTTCTTCCTCAAGCTCACCGCCTTTGAGGACCAGCTGCTGTCCTGGGTGAGGGAGCAGAGCCACTGGCGGCCCAATGTGCTTAATTTTACTCTGCGCTATCTAGAGGGAGGACTTAAGGACCGGGCTATTACCCGTGATATAGACTGGGGAGTGCCCCTGCCGCTTGATGGCTTTCCCGACAAGCGCCTCTATGTCTGGTTTGAGGCGGTTATCGGTTACTTATCAGCCAGCAAGGAATGGGCTAAGTTAAACGGCGATGAGGAGAAGTGGCACTCTTTTTGGCAGGGTGATGTAAAAAGCTTCTATTTTATTGGCAAGGATAATATCCCCTTTCACACTATTATCTGGCCAGCTATGCTTCTCGGCTATGGGGGACTTAATCTGCCTTATGATGTGCCGGCTAATGAGTATCTAACTATTGAGGGTAGAAAGCTTTCCAGTAGTCGTAATTTGGCGGTGTGGCTGCCAGATTACCTATCTCGCTATGACCCTGACCCACTGCGGTATCTGCTGTCAGTGAACATGCCGGAGACCGGGGATGCTGATTTCTCATGGCGTGAATTTCTCCGCCGCAACAATGATGAGTTGGTGGCTACCTATGGGAATCTGGTTCACCGGGTACTCACTTTTGTCTATCGCAACTTTGATGGCTGTGTGCCTATCTATGACGATATTGATGCTAGGGGTAATGCATTACTCAACAAGTCTGGGGCAATCTTTAATACTATTGACGGGCTTCTTTCCCGGTGCAGTTTTAAACAGGCGTTAAGAATGACTATGACAGTGGCTCAGGAGACTAACCGCTATCTTGATGAGAAGTCACCCTGGAAAGTAATAAAGCAGGATAGGCAGGCGGCAGCCAACTCACTGTATGTGGCTCTTTGTGTAATTTCTCACCTGAGAACGATGCTGTATCCCTTTCTCCCTTTTAGCTCGCAAAGGCTTCATGAGTATCTCGGTTTTGGGGGCAAAGTGGAAGAGGATGGCTGGCAACTGCGTGTGCCACCACCGGGGCAAAAACTACTGCCCCCTGAGCCACTGTTTTCTAAACTGGATGAAGGGTTAGTTGCCGAGGAGACGGCTCGTCTGGGCTAATGGCTTTGCCTAATTACGGCTGAAGGAGAAGAGCTTGCCGCTAAGCACAATTTATGAGCTGGTTCAGGAAGACCTAGTTAAGGTAGAGGAGCAATTTAGACTTCTCACTGGCACTCAGGATACTACCTTTCCTGAACTCCACAGGATGTTAGGCCAGATTCTACTTGGTGGCAAGGTGATCCGCCCAGTGCTTACCCTGCTGGCCGGCAAGTTCTATAACTATAACCTTGAGAAGCTTCTGCCAATGGCCACCGCCACAGAGCTTTTGCACGTTGCCACTCTGGTTCATGATGATGCCATTGACAAGGCCAGTGTTCGTCGCGGGCGACCAACAATCAATGAAGTTTGGGGGGTAGATAAAGCTGTAATACTGGGCGACTACCTGTTTGCTAAGGCAGGTGAATTTGCTGCGGCTACCGGGAATCTAAGAGCGGTAAAGCTCTTTGCTCAAACCCTGGAGACCATCTCTAGCGGGGAGTTAAAACAGGCATTTTCAGCCTTTAATCTTAAGCAGACCTTTGACCAGTACTTGCAGCGGATTGCTGGTAAAACCGCCTCTCTGTTTGCCATGGCTGCCGAGTCGGGAGCTGTCTTAAGTCAGGCTCCAGAAGAGTCAGTCCAGATCCTGAAAGAGTATGGTCATAACCTGGGCATTGCCTTTCAGATAGTGGATGATGTCCTTGACTTTGTTGGTGCCGAGGAGGAAATGGGCAAGCCAGTAGGCTCAGATTTAGCTCAGGGCACTATTACCCTGCCGTCACTTATGCTTTTGGAGCGTTATCCCGAGGATAACCCGGTAAAGAGGCTGTTTCAGGACGAGGGCAATAGGCAGGAGAACATAAAGAAGGCGGTAGAATTAGTTCGCAGCTCTTCAATCGTTGACGAAAGCTATCAGGTTGCCTCAGATTATTGTGCCCGGGCGTGCCAGGACCTTGACCGCTTGCCAGACAAACCGAGCCGTCAGGCCTTACTGGCACTGGTAGAGTATGTGGTCAAAAGAAAAAAGTAAACGACACAACCGCTACTCTCAGTTTTGACCCTATTAACCACAAGTTCGGGAGAAATGGGCTCTTCTGTAATTTCTATCACCTGATACCGCGCTCGCTGCTTCTAGGGGTTGTCCTTCCTATGGGGGGTTGACTTCTATATTGGGTATCTTGACCTATCTCTAGGATGTAGCCGGAGCTTGCTTTGGCCGGTGGAGTATGCCCGGAGCTTTCTTAGGTCTAGGCTTGATTTTGGTAGAAGCCTTTGCCGCTGCCAGGGCGGGTGTTTCTTTAGTTTCTGGCTTGGGTGCTGGCACAGGTTCGGCAAATATTGCCTCAAGCTCTTCGCCCTCAAGGGTCTCCTGAGTAATGAGCCTTTCCGCCATATAGGTTAGTTTCGGCTTATTTTCAATTAGAATATTCTTGGCGGTTTCATAAGCCTGCTCAATGATATTATGAACCTCCTCATCAATCAGGTTGGCCACTTTGTCGCCATAGTCCCGTTGCTCGGTGATTTCACGGCCGAGGAAGACCATCCCCTGCTTGTTGCCAAATGTCCTGGGTCCCAGTCTATCGCTCATGCCATATTCGGTTACCATCTTATGGGCAAGGTCGGTTGCCCGTTTGATATCATCAGCGGCTCCGGTGGTTAGTTCGTCAAAGACCAGGGTCTCAGCAGTTTGACCGCCCAGTAAGGTGGCTAGTATGGCCTTGAACTGGGAGCGAGTTAGCAGGTAGCGGTCTTCAGTGGGTAGCTGGCGGGTGTGGCCGAGGCTCATGCCACGAGCCACTACGGAGATTTTATGTACCGGGTCGGCATCGGGCAGCGTCCTGGCAACAAGGGCATGGCCGACCTCGTGGTAGGCGGTAATCTCCTTTTCCCTGGGACTTACCCGGCGGCTCTTTCTTTCTGGGCCGGCAATTACCCGGTCTATGGATTCCTCAAACTCCGGCATCTCAATAGCTTTCTTATTACGTCTGCCAGACAGAATGGCGGCTTCATTGACCAGGTTGGCTAGGTCAGCACCGGTGAAACCGACTGTCTGTTTGGCTAGCGCTTCCAAGTTAACTGACTCAGCTAAAGGCTTACCTTTGGCATGAATCTTAAGAATTGCGTTTCGGCCGCTAATATCGGGGCGGTCAAGGATTATTCGCCGGTCAAAGCGCCCTGGGCGTAGCAGTGCCTCGTCAAGAATATCTGGTCGGTTGGTAGCGGCGAGAACAATGACGCTGGTGTTGGTATCAAAGCCATCCATCTCTACCAGAATCTGGTTTAAAGTTTGCTCCCGCTCATCATGACCGCCACCCAGCCCAGCACCCCGATGACGACCGACGGCGTCAATTTCATCAATAAAGATAATGCACGGGGCATTGCGTTTGGCCTGGTCAAAGAGGTCACGCACCCTTGAGGCACCGACACCAACAAACATCTCAACAAATTCGCTACCACTGATAGAGAAGAAAGGCACCCCGGCTTCACCAGCTATTGCCCGAGCCAGCAACGTCTTGCCGGTGCCCGGCGGTCCTATGAGAAGCATGCCTTTGGGAATGCGTGCTCCCAGGGACTGGAACTTCTCCCGCGCTTTTAGGAAATCTACCACTTCGTGCAACTCCTGCTTGGCTTCCTCAACCCCAGCGACATCGTCAAAGGTTACCGTTGGCGTATTAGCCGGGAACAATCGGGCTTTAGAGCGGCCAAAGCTCATCGCCTGGCTATTAGCCCCTCGTGCCTGACTAAATAAGAAGAAAAGCAATCCACCGATGAGAAGCAGGGGAAGGAAGCTAATCAGCAAGCTACCCCAGTTGAACCCTTCTTCTTCTATCGAAATTATTATCCCTACAAGGCTAAGTCCCTCAATATCGTATATGCTAGCGCTGTCTTCCTTGAATGTTATAAACTCGGTGCCATCCTCAGCGGTAATATTTAGGGCATCACCTTTAACCAGTATCTCATCTATTTCACCATTTTGTGACATCTTTATAGCTTCGCTTAGCGGGATTTCCTTAGCCTTTGGAGAGCCTGGCAAAACAAAAGAGAAGAGGGCTACAGTGGCAATTATGATAACCAGGTAAACCAGGACACTACGTCTCCAATTTATTCTCATCATTTACCTCAACACTCAGCCAATCTCATTGACCTTGCTTACATTATACCAGAAACAGCGGTAAATATAAAAGTAAATACAGGGCGATTGGCGTTGGTAATGCCTTAGCACTATAGTATAGCACAGCGGCTCAATCTGGGCACTTACCATTACCCCAATTATGGTATAATAAGATTAACTATGCAGACGGGGGGGTTGGCTTCTGGAAGCAATTGACTTAGCCCGTAAGGCGGTAGAAGTGGCCGGTGATAAACAGGCCCAAGATATTGTGCTGCTGGATACCCGGGGCATATGTAGCTTTGCTGATTACTTCGTCATGTGCAGCGCTCAGTCCAGCCGGCAGATTAAGGCTATCTATGATGAAATTGTGCACTCACTCAAAAAAGAGGGTATTCTGCCTCGCCATCGCGAGGGCATGGTAGATTCGGGATGGCTACTTCTTGATTACGGTGATGTCATTGTTCACATCTTTGCTCCTACCGAGCGGGATTACTACCAGCTAGACGAGCTCTGGAGCCAGGCAAGCCCTGTGGTCAGGATTCAGTAGGCTAGCTACCAGTTTCCCAGTGGTAATCAAAAAATTCATCATCGGAAAAGAGAAGCTCAATTTCTCTCCCGGCAGTCTCTACAGAGTCAGAGCCATGAATAGTGTTACGCTCAATATCCAGACCAAAATCACCCCTGATAGTTCCCGCCTCGGCCTTAGCCGGGTCAGTATCGCCCATGGCTTTTCTGATTAAGGCTATGGCTTCTTCTCCCTCAAAGATTGCAGCCACTATCGGAGCCGAGGTGATATAAGTTATCAGGCTACTAAAGAAGGGCTTATCCTGATGAGGCGCATAGTGTCGCTGGGCTAAGGCTTTATCCAGTTTAAGCATCTTAATCGCTACCAGCTTAAGCCCCTGCTTCTCCAGGCGGCTGATGATAGTACCGGCTAACCCTCTGTGCATTCCGTCAGGCTTAATAAGAACCAGTGACCTTTCCATTCTCCCCTCTCCGATTATTATTTTTTATTGATTACTAGTCTCACCAACCCTGACCGCCCTTCAGCTCTACCCTTGGTGGTCGATTAGCCCCTCTTCCTCTTTTTATATCGCTACCAGTTCTGGCTATCCAAGTTGTGCGTTTTGGTTTGGTGATTGCCGGTCGTCTGAGGTATATTGGCTGCAGGGTAGCTGGGTGGTCAA
>DAOWHE010000015.1 GCA_030641585.1 Dehalococcoidales bacterium
TTATCCGGCGGGGGTTATTTGCGAGGTCATGAATGAAGATGGTACCATGGCGCGCTTACCTCAACTGGAAGTAATATCAGAGAAGTTCGGGCTCAAGATTGTCAGTGTATCTGACCTTATCGCCTATCGTCGCCGCCATGAAAGACTGATTAAGCGAGTAGCTGAAGCCAGGCTACCAACAAATTACGGCGATTTCACTGCTATTGCCTATAAAAGTGATATTGACCCTGATGAACACCTGGCCCTGGTGATGGGAGACATATCTACCAGGAAGCCGGTGTTAGTCCGGGTTCATAGTGAATGCCTTACCGGTGATGTCTTTAGCAGTCTCCGTTGCGATTGCGGTGAGCAGGTTAGGCTAGCAATGAAGGCTATTGCCAAAGAGGGACGGGGTGTCTTACTCTATATGAGGCAGGAGGGACGAGGCATCGGCTTCCATAATAAGATTTTTGCCTATGCCCTCCAGGATAAAGGGTTAGACACTGTAGAGGCTAATTTGTCTTTAGGCTTCAAAGCCGACCTGCGAGACTATGGTATCGGTGCCCAGATTCTAGCTGACCTGGGTTTACACAAGATTCGGCTGCTTACCAATAATCCCAAAAAGGTGGTCGGGCTGGAAGGTTACGGGCTTAAAGTAGTCAAGACGGTACCCATTATTACCCCTACCAATCCGCATAACCGTCGTTACCTGGAGGCAAAACAGAAAAAAATGGGACACCTTTTAGAAATACCAGAAATAACCGAAAGCTAGGAGCAGGAATTCTTACACTAAGGAGGCAGTAATGAATAAGTGCTTTGAGGGCATGTTGCTGGGCAAGGGGCTAAAATTCGGGGTAGTTATTTCCCGTTTTAATGAGTTTATCTCGGGGAAACTACTTGACGGAGCACAGGACGCTCTTCTTCGCCACGGTGTCAGTGAGGATGATATAGACATTGCCCGGACGCCAGGCTCACTTGAGATTCCACTGGTAGCCTTGAAATTAGCCCAGACCGGAAGGTATGACGCTATCATTTGCCTCGGTGCTGTAATACGCGGCGGGACAGCTCACTTTGATTATGTGGCAACTGAGTTAAGTAAGGGCATCGCCAAGATAGCTTTAGAGACCGGGCTTCCGGTTATTCATGGCGTAATTACCGCCGATACCCTGGAGCAAGCCGTTGAGCGAGCCGGAACTAAGAAGGGTAATAAGGGCTTTGATGCTGCTGTAAGCGCCATTGAGATGGCAAACCTACTAAAAAGCCTGAGTTAGTTGCTAGAGGTAAGCCTTCAGTCAGTAACCTTGTAGACCTTGTCGCCCCTTCTTACCCGTTCACTAACCTTGATGCCGATAGCATCACCCGCCTTGGCCTCGGTGACATGAGCGTTATTAATCTCCATTGAGTCAACGGTAAGCTCTAAATCAGTGGTGTGACCCTTAATATGGATTTTGTCGCCTGCGCTTAGAGCCCCGGTCAGGTCAATGCCGGCAACCACCGGATGGGCAAAAAAGTCGGACACTCCCCCGATTTCTACTTCAGGCATCTTCCTACCTCCTTTCTACTTAATTTGTGAACTAGTATACGCCTTACTTCTGGTTTAATCAATAGTTTTAAATCTTTGACATAGTTCTCCAAGTCCCATATAATTAATCCGTTTATAGACTACGGGGGGGGGATAACCTTGGCACAGAAAAACAAACCCGGCGTCAAAGGACAGGAACTGGCGGCGAGCATTTTAAATCTTCAACAATACCTGGACATATTAGACCAGCGGTTGGATAATATTGACTCGGTGGTTACCGCCGTTGCCGAGCGAGTAATGAGCCAACCTGTCACCCTCAATATCACCTGCCCCAGCTGTGGTAAGAATATAGAAATTGCCATCATTGGCAACAAGAGGCTGACGGCTTAACCGGGCTATAGCAGTTCTTCAAAGGGGGAAGTGTGGAGATAGCAGCTGCAATCAATAGAACCAAATACAATGCTTTTCGGTGGCGGTATGAGCTTAGTATACCACGGAAGTTAATCCTAGCACTTGGTATGGCTGGCCTTACTGGTCTGTTGGCTCAGGCTAGGTTCCCCATTCCGTGGAGTCCGGTACCGATTACCGGACAGACATTTGCTGTGCTTCTGGCTGGTGTGCTTCTGGGCAAGCGGTGGGGCGGAGCAAGTATGGCTATCTATGCCGCACTGGGTGCGGTGGGAGTTCCGTGGTTTACTGGATGGTCCAGCGGGTTTGGGGCCACTGGAGGCTATCTCATTGGTTTTGTACTGGCTACCCTTTTCCTGGGTTATTTTACCGATAAGCACATCAGGTCAAGAAGTTTTGTCAGTATGCTGGGGCTGATGCTCTTTGCCAACTTTGTCCTGATTTATGTTCCCGGGCTCATTTGGCTTGGCCTGTGGCTCAATATGGTGGCTGGAACACCAGTTACCTTTACTGCCCTCCTTGGCATGGGGGCTATTCCCTTTATCGCCGGTGATATTACTAAGGCTGTCGCTGCAGCGGCCATAGCCAGAGGAGTAACACCTAAAACGGCCTATAACGGCGAGTTAGATAAAGATAAATGGGCGAGCTGGCGTCTCCCCTGAAGATGGTCTAATTACCCACCTGTCTGTTGACTATCTAGGGAAACACCTAGTAAAGTTGTTACGCTTTCGGGCGGTTAGCTCAGTTGGTTAGAGCGCTGCGTTGACATCGCAGAGGTCACTGGTTCAAATCCAGTATCGCCCACCATGTCAGTAGTTCACATAACGAGGAATTGCCACTAAGGGAGCTACTGGAGGTATTATTGGGAGCGGAGGGGAGGAGGAGGTTGGATGATTGTGTCACATGACCTAGCGAGGATAGACCGCCATTTGGTTCTATCAATTCTAGTTCGTCGAGATAAGTAATATACATTGAGGCATTCCACTCAACAAGGTTTAGGGTTACATTTGTAGCGTTCTCTCTGTTGTTATTCATTACTTTCCTCCTATATATCTGGTAGAATTAGGGTATGCTTAAACGACTTTTATCGGGGTGGGTCAGTTTCCTCCTTATCATAATCTGTGCGGGTATGGGGCTTTGGGTATGGTATTGGAAAGATATGGTGGGCTTGGGTTGGGGGTTAATAATTGCTAGCTTAATAATTGTGATTGGAGTAATGTATTACGATAAAAGTTAGACTAACATATTTATACTTGTTGCTAGGGGATAGTTACCAAATATAATAAACAATATAAAAAATGAAATTGAAGCTAATATTCTATTCATCGCAGAGGTCACTGGTTCAAACCCAGTATCGCCCACCACACAGGGTAGTATTAAGGGCAAAACTTTTTTGGGAAAAATTTTAAAAATAATGCTTGGGGGTATTGACAAATAACCAAAATAATGGTAATCTCTCCCATCGCTAAGAATTAAAGCAAGAGCAAGACTATAGGTTGAGAGGCATCTCACCGGTCTTGCTTTATCCTTTATGTTCTTAGTGGAAGCCCGATATGGGCACAAAAAAAGGGGGTAAATAAAAAGGATGAGTGAACAAAAGGTCGATGGAGGCGGTGGCACCACTAATGTTATCTCGGGTTGGATAACTTCTAAGGTGAGGAGACCCACTACAAGAAGGGAGTTTCTGAAGGTAGCCGGTGCAGGTGGATTTGGGGCAGCTTCCCTCTATTTGTTAGGCTGTGCTGTTGAGGACGGAACAACGAACGCAACTTTAAATCCTAAAACTGACAAGAACTATGTACTGTCTGTAGACGCCAAGGGCATGGTCATCCATCACGCACAACGCTGTGTTGGCTGTCGGCGCTGTGAGCTGGTATGCGTCGAGTACAACGAGGGCAAGACCAACCCGAATATGGCACGAGTAAACATCCGCCGTAATTACAACTACGGCCCCGAGGGACCATCGTTTTCCTACAGAGGGCAGGGCAGATGGGGAAACCATCGCATGATTGGCGAAACCTGCCGACAGTGCCCGCACCCGGTCCCCTGTCTAACAGCTTGTCCCTATGGTGCTATAGAGGTGAGTGGCCCGGTAAACGCCAGGGTGGTAAATCAGGATTTGTGCCAGGGCTGTCGTACCTGCCAGCGGGCATGCCCCTGGGGAATGACTACCTTTGACGAAGAGACTCTGACGGCACAAAAATGCCACCTGTGCGACGGCGAGCCGGAGTGTGTTAGGACTTGCCCGACAGGCGCCCTAGCGTATGTCCCTTGGGAAGACAGGACCAAGGATATTCCAGCTAGGTACTCCATACCGGCAGGTATTCCGCAACCAGACTGGATAAAAGGCTCCTGTGCTGAGTGCCACTAGCAGCTTAGTGCTGCCAAGTGGAGAATAAGAGAAAAAGTATTAATTAACTATAAAAGGGGGGTTTTAAGAAGAAATGGCTGATTATGGAGGATGGCAGGGCAAAGTCTTAAGAGTTGACCTGTCAACCGGAAAAATAAGTTCAGAAGATACAGTAGCCAAGTACAAGGATTTTTTGGGAGGAGAGGGCTTGGCCTGGAAAGTCATGTGGGATGAAGTCCCGCCGGGAACAAAGGCTTTTGACCCTGAGAACCGCATAATCTTTGGGGTAGGCCCGGCGACGGGCACCGGCTGGCCCACCGCAGGCAGGCTTTCTGTCACCTCTCTGTGGCCGATATCTCCGGAGCAGTCGACGGGTTCTGAATTGCCCGCCACCGGACATGGCGGTGGAAATTTCGCAGCCGAGCTGAAGTATGCCGGCTGGGATTCCATAATAATCCAGGGTAAGTCAGCTGACCCGGTATGGCTTTATATCAACGACAGCCAGGTGGAGTTAAGGGATGCCAGGCATATATGGGGCAACGGAATATTCCGGGCTAATGCTGCGATAAGCGCCGAGGTTGGCCCTGAGGTCATGGTAACTGCCATCGGGCAGGCTGGTGAGAACCTGGTGCGGCAGTCAAATATGATGGCAGCCCGTTCCCACGGCGTCGGCGGTCTGGGTGGTGTTATGGGTTCCAAGAACCTCAAGGCAATCGGTGTAAAAGGCACTAAGTCGATTAAGATAGCCGCTGATAAGGGAGACTGGAAAGCGCTGTGCGAACGCTGGATGTACCTGTGTGGTGCTAATTCCGGCTCCGTGGTGCCCTCTACTCCCCAGCCCTGGTCGGACTACTATGGCGGCGGACGCTGGTGGGCGCGCAAGGGGCTTTTCTGGGGTGCTGCCTACCCGGCAGTAGAAACAGGGATTTGCCCTCCCGGGGACGTGAACAGGATGGGGCTGCGCACCATGAAGGGTTCATCGGATTTTTCAAGGAGAGACCCATCGGGCAGAATCATTGGTGAGCTAATCACAACGCGCATGGGAGGCTGCACTAGCTGCCCTCTGCGATGCCACGTACTTTACGACAACCCGCGGCTGTCACAGTATGGCTATGGCCGCTATCATTCCAACACCTGCTCTGGTAATCAGGGCACCCAGCACTTCCCGAAGCAGTCTTCAGACACATGGCTGGAAACAGATGCTAAACAGCTGGGCTCTGTCATTGCCGACGATTACGGCACCTGGCAGAACTACGGTCAGTTGGGGAAAGACGTTCAGTACTTGTATAGTCATCATGTCTGGGAAGAACATCTCACTGCGGATGAGTGGGACAGCATCCCCTGGGACCTCTACGACGCTGGCGACCCCAAATTCAACCTGTTTTACTATAAAGCCCACGCTTACCGGGAAGGCGAGTTTGGCGAGGATTTGGGTCTGGGTACCTGGCGGCTGTTCGAGAAATATGGCCTTGACCCCCACGCAGTCGACTACGAAAAGAAAAAGACCAACTGGAAGCTCGGCCATAAATATCACCATAGCGGCGCACAAGAGGGGGCGCTGATAAACATGCTCATGAACCGCGACCCCCAGAACCACGTCCACAACAGCTATTGGGGCAACGGCTTGCCCTTTGAGATATCGGTCGCAATCATGGACGAAATTACCGGCTTACCTGGCAGCATGAGGGAGAGAAACAACAACGTGCCGGTAACTCGGGGCCAGGCAAGGTATGCTCTGCTGTCCCATATCATGTGTATGATCCATAACTCCGTAACCCAGTGTGACTATAATGGGATGTCTGGGGCGTGGGTGACACCGTGGAAGGACCGAAACTACCGCGGCGAGCCGGACATAGAGGCCAGACTCTATTCTGCCCTCACCGGGGATACCGTAGACAGGGAAGGATATGAGGAAATCGGGCTCAGGATGGCGAATCTGTTCCGGGCGCTAACTACCAGATACATGGATACGCCGAACATGCGTGACGATCATGACCAGTGTCCGGATTACGTTTTTGAGGACTATGGGCAAGACAGGGCGCCATTCACTCCAGGACATGACAGGCTTGATAGGGATGACATAGAGGACGCTAGAGACTTCCTCTACGAAGAGTTTGGCTGGAGTAGTAGCGGCTTGGCGACGAGAGCAACCCTTGAAGGGCTGGGACTGGGTGATGTAGCTGACATCATGGCGACCCAGAACCTACTTGGGTAGGCTAGATCATCGACTACGGGTCTGTTAAATAAAACAGACACTCAGGCGGGGCGAGGGATTCTTCCTTCGCCCCGCCTCTATATTTAGTGGCATTTGAGGTTGTGCTATAGCCCCGGCTCTGGTATTATTAATGTTTGAGGTTGTGCTATAAGTTCCGCCTTTAGTATATTTATATGTGAGGTTGTAATATGACGGAAACCAGCCAGTTACCAGAAGAAGGGAAAAGTGAGGCCGAGGCGGTCAAAACTTCTGAGAAAATCCAGAAAAAGATAGCCAAAATAGTGAGAGAGAACTCACAGAACCTGGGCAAGAAGTTAGCCGTGGCTTCACTTCGTGGCACAGAGCGAGCGCAGTATACAGTTTCGGCACTGACCGGCGTTTCCTTCCTCGGCACACTGTTGCCTGACCTTGGGCCGGAAAAGCTTGAGGCTAATCTTGCCGAGATGCTGAAGGAAGAAGCCCCGGAGCCGGAAAAGGTTGAGACTGAACCGGCCAAAGATGAGGCTGTTGAAGCTGAGCCTGTAGAGGCTGTCAAGGTTGAGCCGGCCAAGGCTGAGGCTGAACCGGCCAGGAAGATAAAGGAAAATAAGTTCAAGGATATTAAGTCAGTGGTCGTTACCGCCACCGGCGCTCGTTATCTCTACTCAGAGATGTACATTGCCAGGGGCTACGCCGAGTTTCTGGCACGGGCTGAGGCAACCCGGATTCTGGTAGCAGAGAAGGTGAGAGAGACTTCAGAGAAACTTGGCGAACTGACCACTGTTTCTTCTCTCGATAGCCTGGCTCCTGCTCTGGAGCCGGGTGAGCTTGATGTTCATCTTGCCGGGCTGGCAATGGATGAAAGGTTTAAGGATATTAAATCGCTGGTGGCTTTAACCGGCACTCGTTATCTCTACTCAGATGCGTATATCACCAGGGAACGCGCCGAGGCCATAGCCCGGGCCGAGGTAATCAAAGCCGGGATAGCAAAGAGGGTAAGAGAAACCTCAAGGAATCTTGCCGAACTGACCACAGTTTCCTCCCTCATGGAACCAGTCCCTGCCCCGGAGCCGGAAAAGGCTGAGGCTAGGCCTGCAGAGGCTGTTGAAGCTGAGCCTGTCAAGACTGAGGCCGAGCGTATTGAGGCGGCCAGGGCTGAGGCTGAGGCTGCCGGGCCTGACCTCCTCAGTACTCTGGTTCCTCCCTTGGAGCCGGGCGAACTTGACGTTAGTCTTGCCGAGATGGCAAAGGATGAGAGGTTTAAGGATATTAAATCGCTGGTCGTCTCCACCGGCGCTGTCTATCTCTACTCAGAGACATTCATTAGCAAGACCTACGCCGGGCTTCTGCTCCGGGCTGAAGTGAATGACCCCTTTGCCACCATCGCCGAGACGGTAAGGGATGAATCAAGGATTTACCCCCGACCCACAAACATATATCGTTTCAACGTGCCGGTATTTAATATAGACCCCGCTGAGCTTTTAACACACATTGCTCGCATGCTGGAGCGGGAGGAGTATAAGGACATAAAGATGGTCCATGCTTCCAACGGGGTTCCTTTTCTCTATTCCAACCTGTATATGGAAGAGCCTTTCGCAATAGGGCTTGCTGAGTGGGAAGCTGTGGAGGACGAAGAGAATCCATAGCAAGTAGTCAGCCGGCACTCTTTAACTTCTAGTATTCCCTTAAAGCGTATGGTGTCGGGGAGAAATCATCGGCTCTTGGCAAAAGACCTTAACCCGTGCTAATCTGGGCATCGTCTGCCGATGCATAGGTAGCCTATGCTATCACCATCTGGGTTAAGTATTTAAGAGAAGTAGCCAGCTATTATGGGCAAGGTTGGCTCTTCTGCCAGCTTGAAGAGGCTAATGCACACGGAGATTGAGGAAGGTGGCTAATAAGGTTGGCGTCGTCACTGACAGCACAGCTTGTCTGACCAGGGAATTGGTGCAGAAGTATAAGATTGGGATTGTGCCCATTATCATTAGCTTTCGGGACAAGGTCTATCGGGATTGGGTGGATATAACCCCCACTGAGGCATACGAGCTATTGTTGCAGGACCCCGAACGTTTTACTACATCACCATCATCGCCCGGGCGCTATCTTGAAGCCTACCGCGAGGCAAGAAA
>DAOWHE010000024.1 GCA_030641585.1 Dehalococcoidales bacterium
CCCGAGCAACTGGTTAAGTCGAGTAAATCATTTAGCTTTGAGACAAAGCCCCAATTACTGAAATCCCTAGCCGACTTGGGCTACAGGGTTGAGGAAAAAGCCAAAATCCTAGGCCAGTCAGGGGTTGAGTACACCTTCGATATACTGGCTTATGGCAACGACACCGGGGTCGGGCGCAGCCTGGGAATAGACTTCATGGGTGGAGAAGGGGAGATAGGTCTGGAGCCGATATCCCTGTTTGATACCAAAGCCTACGATGTTGGCCTGGACTATAAGGGCATTGCTATATCAACCGGTCTCAGCCCCGAGGCCAGGCAATTTGCGCAGCACCAGGGGATAACGGTGCTTGAGCTAGGTAAGAAAGCGGTTGCCAGACCAGCGGCAACTGAAGAAGAGGCCTTCCAACCGAAGAAGCCAATCAAACTACCAATCAAACTAGAAAAGACAGAAGTTCCAGCCACCAAGCCTCAGACCAAATTGCTGAGGCAAATGCCCCAGCCTGAGGCAATACAGTTGATCCCTGAGGTGCTAGCCAGAAGATACCAGGCCATACCGCTGAATATAACCGGTAACACACTGCATGTGGCTATGGCCGACCCGACTAATATCCTTGCCCTGGAGGCTTTTTCCGCTCAGAGCCGGATGAGGGTTAAACCGATGGCTGCCAGTATCAAGGCAATCAGGGAGGCTATTGACTTTAATTATAAGGGTTATGGCGAAATTGAAAAGCAGATCTCTCATATCCCTACCCCTGGAGAGACAGCCGGTGGCATGCCAGACATTGACGCTGCTATTGATGCCCCTCTAGCTCAGGCACTTAAACTTATTATTGATGAGGCAGTCAAAGCCCGCTCCTCTGACATCCATGTTGAGCCGGAGGAGCGCAGATTAAGGGTACGCTATCGCATTGACGGCATTCTGCAAGATACGATGTCGCTACCTCCAGAGATACATTCCGCTCTCATTTCTCGGATTAAAATCATGGCCAATATGAATATTGCCGACCACCACCATGCTCAAGACGGCCAATTCTCTGTCGACGCCAGTGAGAGAGAAATAGATGTCAGAGTAGCTACTTCCCCCACTGTCCGCGGTGAGATGGCAGTGTTGCGTCTTCTGGATAAAGAAATGGCTACTCTGGAGATGTCAGGACTCGGTATGCTACCGGATAGCCTGGCAAAGTATGAAAGTATGCTCAAGGTTCCCTACGGCATGGTTCTAATCAGCGGTCCCACTGGAGCTGGCAAAACTACCACACTATATGCCGCGATTAACTCCCTGGATACCATGGGCAGGAACATCGTTACCATTGAGGACCCTGCCGAGTATCGGTTTGAGGACATTAACCAGATTCAGGTCAATCAGCAGGCTGGCATCACCTTTGCCTCGGGCTTAAGGTCTATACTTCGTCTTGACCCCGATGTAATAATGGTCGGTGAGATACGCGATTCTGAAACTGCCCAAATAGCTATTCAGGCAGCCTTAACCGGGCACCTGATGCTGTCTTCCATCCACGCTAACGATACTGTAGGGGCGCTCTTCCGACTTGTTGACCTGGGAGTAGAACCCTTTCTGATAGCCTCAGCGGTTATTGGTATCGTGGCTCAGCGGATGGTGCGCCGCATTTGCCCTGATTGCACGCGGCTTATTGAGGTACCTGTGGCGGAGCAGCTGGCTTATGAAAAGGAGATGGGCGAAAAGAGGGCCGAATTCCAGTATGCTGCCGGCTGTAAAACATGTGCCTATACCGGCTACCTGGGTCGGACAGGAATCTTTGAGATTCTGGCCATAAGCGATGACATAAGGAGGCTGATTATTGGTGGCGCCGGCTCTGTTGAAATCCGAGCCCAGGCGCTCAAAGAAGGTTTAGCATCCATGATGAATGACGGCATGCGCAAGGTAAAAGAGGGTATCACCACCCCGTCTGAGGTCCTGCGCAGCGCCTACTCTGCCGAATAACAGTCTTGAGGCTGAAATGGATTATACCTATTTAGCTTATACCAAGGATAAACAACTGGTTAAGGGAAAGCTTTCAGCTGCCAGCGAGGAAGCAGCGGCTAAGCTACTGAGCTACGGCGGCTACCAGCTGGTTAGCCTTAAGAAATATGTTCCCTTTTTTAATTTTAAGAAACTGTCGGCTAGCTTCAGCCGAGTAAAGTCAACAGAAATCATAATGTTTTCTCGCCAGCTGGCTTTACTCCTGGAATCAGGCGCCGACATTGTCACCTCATTAGAGCTACTACAAAGCCAGGTGACCAATCGCAGCTTTCAGGGAGTGATTGGTGAGGTAGCCTCTGACATTCGTGGTGGTAGCTCACTGTCATCAGCGCTAAAGAAACACCCCCGTGTTTTTTCGCAAATATACCACCGGGCAATATCTGCCGGTGAGAAGGGTGGCAATCTGGAAGTGGTCTTAAGGCAGATGGCTGACTTTATAGAGAGGGGATTCACCACCCAAAAGAGGATAAAAAACGCCCTGACCTACCCCGGTATTGTTGCTTTCGTAGCTATCATAGTGATAATCGTACTGATAACCTTTGTCTTGCCCACTTTCACCGACCTATACACTGGATTCGGAGTTGAGTTGCCGCTGGCGACAAGGATACTTATTGGCGTAACTGATTGGTTCGCTAGCTATGGGCTTTATCTTGTACTGGGCATGGTGGCTGTAGCTGGTTTGGGCTTCCTCTATATCAGGACCCCGAAAGGTAAATATCAGTGGGACACGATATCGTTCCGCCTGCCGGTAGTCGGGCGCCTCCTGCTCCTGGGCGAGCTTTCCCGCATCTGCCGCACTATGTCACTCCTCTTTCGAGTTGGCCTGCCTCTTCCTGAAATTATGGCCATGGTAATTAGCGGTACCAACAATAAGGCCATGGCTGAGGCACTAAGCGGGGTTCAGCACGAGTTGATTAGAGGCGAAGGCCTATCCAAACCAATGGGCAATAGGCGGCTCTTTCTGCCGCTGATGGTGCAGATGGTTGGCATCGGTGAGGAAACCGGTAACCTTGATAACACACTGGCTACAGTGGCTCAAAGCTATGAGATGGAGGCTGATGACAAGACTAGCGCCGCCATTGGGCTTATCCAGCCAGCGGTAACCGTTATTATAGGCCTGGTAATTGCCTTTATTGCCCTGTCTCTAGTTTCAGCCATGTATTCTATCTACGGACAGTTGAGTGGATAAATGATAAGGTCAATGAAAAGAGAAAAGGGATTTGCCCTGATTGAGGTAATAATAGCCATAGCTCTGCTGGGCATAATTGCTGCTGGCTTTCTTATGGCGCTATCTGGTGTCTCCAAGGCTCTCGTCTTGGCTGATGAGCGAACCACCGCCGAAAGCCTGGCCCGAAGCCAGATGGAATATGCTAAGGATCAGGATTACATCACTGTGCCCGGCGAGGGTGTGGGACCCTATGAGGCATCCTACCAGAAAATCAGCGGAATCCCCGGTGGTTATACTATCTGGAGTGAGGATTATAGCGGTACCATTGTTGAAGTTGAGGATATAATATATGGTGTCCCCTGGGACAGCCAAGCTTATCAACCTGTTGACCTTGATATAGACACCGACTCTGGGCTTCAGAGGATATACTTGGTAATTCAGCACAACGGTGAAGATGTAATCACATTAGAGAGCTATAAGGTGGACCGATGATATTTCGCCGTCTTGGCCTAATATTAAATATGGAAGCTCGAAGGGGCGCAGCCCCTTCGAAAACCTCTCTTCCCCCTCGCCTTAGAAAGGAGAGGGGGATCAAGGGGGTGAGGTTGATACATAAAGACCAGTGCGGTTTTACTATGATTGAGATGGTAATAGCTATCGCCATTGTCGGCCTTATCGCCGGTGGCATTACCATGACTACTTTCCAGGTGCTAGAGGGCAGTGCCCGCAGCAGCAATCATACGATTGCGGTCAGGCAGGTGCATAACGCTGGCTACTGGGTCAGCCGCGATGCCCAGATGGCGCAGAGTGTTTCTACTGGTGATGACCCGCCAGGCACAGGATTCCCTCTAACCTTGATCTGGACTGATTATGGTGTTGGTGGTGATGAGCATCAGGTTGTTTATACCTTATTAGCAGATAACAAACTTAAGCGAGAGCATTATACTAATAGATTTGAGGTCCCAGAGCCAGAGCCAGCCATTGCTATTGTGGCTCAATTTATTGACTTAAGTGGGACCAGTTGTCAGCTTATCATCGGGGATGCGGGGGATGTGCTTGTTCTGACGGTAACCGCTACTGTGGGCACCGACTCACGGGAAGCAAG
>DAOWHE010000091.1 GCA_030641585.1 Dehalococcoidales bacterium
AGCCTGTTTACCTTCACAAAAATGGATTGCCCCGGCGCTCGGCGCCGATGGTAGTTTGCGGGCCGTGACCGGGGTAAACAATAGTCTCATCAGCTAGAACCATAAGCTTGGTACGGATATTAGCTATTAACTGGTTATAATTACCGCCGGGTAGGTCAGCCCGGCCGATACCATAGTTGAATAGGGTATCACCGCTAAAGACCACGCCCTCCCCCAAAAAGCAGATGCTACCCGGAGCATGGCCCGGTGTGTGCCGAACTATAAAGTGCAACTCATCACCAATGTCTATTTTATCGCCGTCTTTAAGCAATCTATCCGGCAGAGGTGGCGCCGGATGAAAAATACCTAACAATATGCTTAAAGAGCCATCACCCAGAGTCTTGGCATCATCAGCACAAGCAGCAATTTGAGCCCCGGTTGCCTCTTTGACCTCTTTTAAGGCACCAACATGGTCCATATGCCCGTGAGTTAATATGATTAACTTTATATCAAGTTTCAACCCCTTAACCCTGCTTAGAATCTGCCTGGCATCATCGCCGGGGTCAATTATCATGCCTTCCCTGCCGGACTGAGAGCTGATAATGTAGCAATTAGTAGCTAATGGCCCGACCTCCAGCTTCTCAACTATCATTAACCACTCCTATTTTGACCTAAGAGCCAAGTAAGACTACACATCCCAATTTATACAGATTTGTTATTCTAGCATCTAGACAGGCTAGCGACAAGAATAGAGTGTTTATTTACCTCACCCCCTTATTCCCCCTCTCCTTTAGTACTTATTTATTCCTTCAAGGGGGGGGGTGAGGTTGATAAAAACACAACCCTTTGACATCCAGGCTTAAAGTCTGGTAACTTTTATAGCTAACCACTTCCGTAATAATGATGACAGTAATACTGATTGTAAGCCTGTTTTTTCTGCTTGGCTTAGGCCTTGGAGCGGTTACTATCTGGTTTGTCCTCCGCTACAAGAAGGCAGCCAAAAGTAAAGGGTTAACCGAAAAGACTGCTCAAGCCGAGACCATGTCCTTCCACTGGAAATATATCATGCTACCAGCTTCCGTCCTCCTCCTGTCTCTAGCTTTGGTTGCCTATTTCTACCACCTGCTCCCGGCTGAAGTGGCTTGGCGCTTCAACCCTGATGGCTCAGCGGATAAATGGACGAGCCGTGGCGCAATCACTATCTGGATGCTTGGGCTGCAATTACTGCTTAGCCTGGCAGCTGGAGCCATCACCTGGGGAGTGACAAAGCTGGGGCAGCAAGCCAGTCAAGCGACGAGCGTCTTAATAAAGCCGGAAAGAATTATACTACTCATGGGCAGTATGATAGCCCTGCCCCAGATTGTGCTTGGCTTTGTCATGGCCGATATTTTCAGCTACAATATCTATGGGATACACCTTATGCCGATTTGGCTATTTGCCCTGATTGTTATGGTAGTAGGAGGTATTATCCTTGCCCTATTTTTTATTCAAGCTATTCGGCAATCTCGGCTATTAGCCAAGAGTAGCGGTAAAAACTCTAAGGAGTGAGTGCATTGACCAAAAGGACACCAATCAAGGTTAGTATGGAAAAGCTCGTTTCTCTTAGCCGGAGACGTGGCTTCATCTTCCCCAGCAGTGAAATCTACGGTGGACTATCCAGCTGCTGGGACTATGGACCTCTAGGCGTAGAGCTCAAACGCAATGTCAGACAGGCCTGGTGGCAAGACGTGGTTCAGAAGCGAGATGATATGGTGGGCTTAGACACCAGTATCCTGATGCACCCCCAGGTCTGGGTAGCCAGTGGCCACCTGGAAGGCTTTTCTGACCCTCTGGTAGAGTGCAAGAGCTGCCATCTGAGATGGCGGGCTGATGAATTAGAGGGAGATAGCTGTCCTTCCTGTAGTGGCGAACTTACCGAGTCCCGCCAGTTCAATCTAATGTTTAAGACCTCTATGGGGCCGGTTGAGGATGAGGCTAGCGTGGTCTATCTGCGCCCGGAGACAGCCCAGGGCATCTTTGTTAACTTCCAGAATATAGTTAACACCACCAGAAAAAGGCTGCCCTTCGGCGTGGCTCAGATAGGCAAAGCCTTCCGAAACGAGATTACCACCGGTAACTTTATCTTCCGCACTCGTGAGTTTGAGCAGATGGAAATAGAGTATTTTGTAAAACCAGGGACAGATAAGGAGTGGTTTGACTACTGGCTTAAAGAACGTCTTAACTGGTATCTGAACTTAGGCATCAAAAAAGAAAATCTTCGCTTGCGGGAGCACGGTAAAGAAGAGTTAGCCCACTACGCCCGAGCCTGCTCTGATATCGACTACCTGTTCCCGATGGGCTGGTCTGAGTTGGAAGGCATTGCCAACCGTGGTGACTTTGACCTGGTGCAACATGCCAAGTCCAGTGGCCAGAGCATGACCTACTTTGATGAGGAGGCAAAGGAGCATTTTGCCCCCTATATTATTGAGCCATCAGCCGGGGTGGACCGCTCCGTCTTGGCTTTCCTATGTGACGCCTACGATGAAGAACCTGATAAAGATGAAATAAGGGTGGTGCTCCGCCTGCACCCGGCGCTAGCTCCCATAAAGGTAGCTGTACTGCCCTTGAGCAGACGGGAACCGCTGGTTAAGGTGGCTAAAGAGCTTTACGCAGACCTCCGCCAGTGCTGGATGGTAAGCTACGATGATGCCCAGAGCATCGGCCGCCGCTACCGGCGCCAGGACGAGATTGGCACCCCCTTCTGTATCACTGTTGACTTTGAATCACTGGAAGACAAGCAGGTTACCATCCGGGAGCGGGATAGCATGAAACAGATACGGATTCCCATTAGTGAATTAAAGACGACATTAGCCGCCAAGCTAGCCGGAGAACCCTTTGAGGTTTTGCCTTAGGGTGGCAGCTACTGGCTGGGGTTCTAGCTCTTCACTAAAGGTTATTTATAGAGAGTTTTAGAGGGGCGAAGCCCCTCTTTATAAAATCTTCCCCTTCCCATTATTAAGGGGAAGGGGATACAGGGGATAGGGTTACCCAATAAAAACCTAAAAGGGGGATGGGGTCAC
>DAOWHE010000023.1 GCA_030641585.1 Dehalococcoidales bacterium
CCTTTATAACAAATCCCCCTCCCAACGAGTGAGAGGGGGACCTGAAAAGACAGTATCTTAGAACGAGCTATAGGCGGTTCTCATGCCCAGCCAGAAGCCAATAATAACAACCACCACTACACCCAGCCCGATCAGCAGGTATTTAACCCAATCCCAGGCAAAGCCGCCGATGTAAAATGACCCAACACCTGTCCAAGCACTCTCATTGGAAGCACCATCTATAGCTTTCACCCGCCAGTAGTAAGGCTCATCTTTACTGACCGACTCCAGCTTCTCCGCCTCAGTCATGGTATATTTTGATTCGGTAAACCCTGTCTTCTCCAGCACTAAAGTTGTGAAATTCTCGTCCCTGGAAATCTGAAGGGTATAGGTTACACCGCTAGGGTCAGTAACATCTGCCCAGTCAAACTGCACCGGCTGTTTTGGCTTATCCCCCCCCAGTGGTAGCAGTGGCTGTGGTGATGCTGGTGGTGTTGATTCCATGACAAAGGTAAATTGCTCAGCGGTTACACCATCACTGACAGTTATAGTGTGGGCGCCACCAACGCTAGGAGGTATGGTGAAAGTGCCACTAAAGCTGCCGTCAGCACTGGTTATAATTGGTGCCGTGGGTGTAACAGCAGCATTGTTATAGGTAATGGTTATTGGACTATTGGCACCAAAGCCGGTGCCGCTAACCGTTACCGTATCACCGATATTGCCACTGGTCGGGCTGATGGTAGCCTCGGCCACCACCACAAAGCTGGTGGTGAGACTGCTGGTGCCGTCAGTAACTGTTACCGTGTAGCTGCCAGCCGGGTTAGCCGGCACAAAGAAACCGCCGCTGAAACTACCGTCGGGATTGGTTGTAATCGGTGCCGTGGGAGTAACCGCGACAGTGCCATACAGTATGGTTATTGACTTGTTGGCGCCAAATCCATAGCCAGCGACTCCAACCCCGCTACCAACGATACCGCTGGTCGGGCTGATGGTAATGCCAGCCACCACCACAAAGCTGGTGGTGAGACTGCTGGTGCTGTCAGTAACTGTTACCGTGTAGCTGCCTGCCGGAAGTGGCGGAACAAGGAAGCTGCCACTGAAACTACCGTCGGGATTGGTTTCAATCGGTTCCGTGGGTGTAACCGCGGCAGTGCCATACAGTATGGTTATTGTCTTGTTGGCACCAAAGCCGCTGCCGCTAACGGCTATTTCATCCAACATAGCTCCAGTTGTCGGCGTCATGGTCATCTCTGGCTCAACAGTAATAGTTGTCGTGGCTGAACGGCCAATGCCAGCCTCAGCCTTTATGGTGTGACTGCCGGTGGTGCTGGCGGGAATGGTAAGGCTGCCACTAAGACTGCCATCAGGCCCGGCAGCAACCGTGCCCACGCTGACATTGTCAAAATAGAGGGTTACCGTCGCACTGGCGCCAAAATCAACGCCGGTAACAGTAACTTCGTCACCGACATTGCCACTGGTCGGAATGACGGTGATAGCCGTATTTATGGTTACGATGACGGTAAACTCTGCCTCGGCAAAGATGTCATTGTTATCCTCATCCTCAGCCAAGATATCATAGGCGCCTTCGGCTACATCCGGCACGGTAAAGAAGGTATCAAAGCTGCCGTTACTACCCGCCCTCTTTTCTTTTACCTCATCACCATTAAAGGTGATGACAACATCGCCATACCTATCAAAGCCGGTGCCAATTATGGTGACATTGGTACCTGCTTCGCCTTCTTCGGGGTCAATAACTATCTCTGGCACCACGGTAAAGACAAGCTCAAGCTCAGCCAGAGAATCTTCCCCAATTATGGTTATGGTATTTTCCCCAAAAGTGCTCTCCGGGATGATAATGAACAGGGTAAATTTACCATCCTCGTCAGCTTCTGTATCTCCGCTGTCTATATCTATCTCATCACCGTCGTATTGCACGATGATGACCTCATCGGGGGCGAAGCCGACACCGCTAATCTCAACCTCGGTGCCCACCGTGCCCTCATCGGGTTCAAAGTTAGTAATCACGGTAACACCGGTTACGGTAAAGGTGTCCATGGTCCTTATCTGCGTAGACGTGTTTCTGGTCATATAGATATAGTAGGTGCCGCCGTGGACAACTTCTAAATCATCGCCGTCGGTGAGCTCATCCGGCACCTTGAGATTCATGGTGGAGAAGGTGCCCTCAAAACCGCCAGCCGTTACACTAGCCAAAAACTCATAGGCGGTAACATCAGTGTCAATATCATCACCCACACCGACATCATCCCCCCCCTGGCTGGAGAAGAAGATATAATACTCCTGCCCTAAAGTTCCCGTGCCACTAATATCAAGATCATCGTCGATTGTCCCCTCATCAGGGGCAACGGTTATGGTCTCCGCCAATGCCAAAGCCGGTGACAGCGGCAAAGCCAGCATCAACAGAGACAGGGTAAGGGCTATCGCAAATATCCTAAAAATCAACTTGTGTTTCACTTTTCTACCTCCCCTTATTTACCAGATTTTATCATATTAACCTTTTTTTAGCACCACGCCTCGGGATATAAGTCCCGGCAAAGTTGTCAAGAGCTTCTTTGTCAATCAGCCAGGTATTATGCACCTTCACCGCCGGTAAATCCTTCTGTCGGCACAAACGCTTCACCGTCTCCGGGTGAATCCCAAGACGATGACCGGCTTCTATCACATTAAAGTAGTTATCTAAAGGAACCATAATAAACTATTACTTTGTCAAAACAATAATAACGCCCATAAACCCCCTTTGTCAAGCCACATTAATGTTAAAAATAATAACGAAATCAAAGCCAAAAGGTTAGTGCCAGCTAACGGGGATAAGGCAAAAACAAAAAATATATACCGGATGGAAAAACCGAAATACGCCAATATTCTGTTGACTTAATTAGCACATATGTGCTATTCTGGCAGCATCCGCTAGCCCCCCGACTTAAAGAGTTATGGACCAAGAGCAAACCTTTAATACCCACCTGGATTTACCGCCGGAGTACTGCCATTATCAGGATAATGGTTGTGAGCTTGGCCAGTCCTGTCTTAACTGCCCGCTGCCAATATGTGTCTATGATGAGCCCGGTGGCCGGCAGCGCTGGCTTAAAAGGCAGCGGGACAGGGAGCTGGTAAAACTATCTGAAAAAGAGGGTAAACGAGCCAAGGAACTGGCAACGATGTTCGGCATCAGCCAGCGTACCGTTCAGCGAGCATTAAAGAATTCCCTGTCCGCCCCACCCCCTTATCAAGAAGATTGGCCGGATGATTTGCTAGAGAGGACTGGAAAATGAATGATGGCTTTAACCCGACGGAGCTAAAACAGCACGATTTTGAAAGGCTCAAGGGCTATAAGGAGCTACTTGATTTCTACCACGGTCATCAGTGGCCGGGCTACCGGGGCCGGGGTGAGAAACGGCTGACCTTCAACTACGCCAAGGTAGTCATTGACAAGGTTACCTCATATCTGATGTCCGGCAACAACCTTACTGTTGCGGCAGTAGAGGACTCAGACGAGGCTAGAGCCGAAGCCAAGAGAGCTGAAGCTGCTCTCAGGCGGGTGTATGAGGAGAATAACCTGGAGCAGCTTGACTTCGACACCGAGATTGATTGCGCCATCCTCGGTGATGCCTGCTTCAAGGTTACCTGGGACGCCGAGAAAAAGGGTGTCCGCATTACTGCTCCCGATATTCAGGGCATCTACGCCTGGTGGCTGGGGGATGATACCTCAAGGGTATGGAGAATAGCCTCAAAGTACAGCCTCACCCGAGAAGAGGTAGAAATCATATATCAGGTAAAAGCCAAGGGCAAGACGGCCACCTTGATAGAGCTATGGACAGACCAAGAGTTTCAGCTCTGGATTGACGATGCTCAGCTGGAGAAGAAGCCCAATCCTTATGGCTTTATCCCGTTTGTCATCTACCCGAACTTAAGAGAACCGAAGAAATTCTGGGGCATCTCTGACCTGCCCCAGCTCATGGAGCCACAGCGGGAGCTTAACCGGGCAATGAGCCAGCTATCAAGGATACTGGAGCTATCCGGCAACCCCATTGCCGTTCTGGAGAATGTGGAGGAGTCCGAGGACATCGCGGTTAGACCGGGGGCGGTATGGAATATACCTGAGGATGCCAAAGCCTATCTACTCGACCTACTACAAGGCGGCGGTGTTAGCCTGCACATCAACTATATTGACCTTTTGTATCGGACACTTCATGACATAGCCGAATCACCCAGAGCCGCCTTTGGTGGCACCACCCAGGACTTATCAGGGGTAGCCCTTGAGATTGAACTCCAGCCGCTACTTCAGAAGGTGTGGCGCAAGAGGCTCATCAGGACAGCTGCCTATAAGCAGAGAGCCCGTCTTATCTTGAAGCTCCTTGAGAAATACCAGAATGAGAGCTTTGGCAATTACCATCCGGGGGTAGTCTGGAACCCGGTGCTACCCCGAGATTTAGCCAGGCTGGTTGCCAATGAGCAGACACTGGTTCAGAACGGTATCCACTCAAGGCAACGGGCTATGTATGAGGTTGGAATTAAAGACCCAAAGACAGAGTTTAACCAGTGGCTTGAGGAAAGGGAAGCTATCCTCAAGATGAACCGGGAGTTTAACGCCAGGTCTACCAGGGGCGGAGGGCGAGAGAGAGCTAATGAGCCCCAGGCAGAGCTCACTTATTAGTAGCTTAAGGAGGTAGATTATGGGAGAAACTTATGCAACCCAACCCAAGCTCCACCGGAGCAATGTTACCACTGTTGACGCTACCGACCCGGCCGATACCTCAGGAGCCATTTCAAGCAAAGGGTATAAGGAGTGCCGTTTTGATATCACCATCACCGGCACTGACCTAACTAGCCTTGAGACTCAAGTTCTCTTCTGGAACCCGAGGCAGGAGAATTGGTGGGGTGGTGGTAAGAGGACTTTCACCTCTACCAGGCGACATGCCCTGGTGGTCGATTCAAGAGGAGCCACTATATTCCTTAAGGTAACCGCTTTTAATGGGACATCGTTCTCCCTATCAGCGGATTATGTCTTAAGCTAGGAGGCAAAACGTGCTTAAACTAGCCGGAGAGAAACTTGCGGGACAACTGGCTGACCACGAAGCCGACCTTTCCGCCCATACCTATGAGCTGGGTGGAAAGCTGAAGACAGGGGAATACTGCGGTTTTCGGGCCGGTGCAGGAACTGCCGCTCCACTTGTTGCCAAAAGGGGGTGAGGTAGATATGAACCTAACCGAAATGAGAACCATGGTCCGGCTTGACCTTCATGATGAGGACGCCGCCAACTACCGCTGGAGCGACAATGAGCTGGATAGGCATATTGCCCACGCCGTTAAGGACTTCTCCGAGGCTATTCCCCTGGAACAGAAGGGAGTCAAAGCCACAACCTCAGGCTCCAGGGAGCTTGATATATCCACCCTGACCAACTGTATCATGGTCCAAGCGGCAGAATACCCGGTAGATAGGTTTCCCAAGGAATTTCAGCGGTTTTCCCTGTGGGGAGACACACTAACCCTGCTTGGCGATGAAGTACCTGACGGCGGGGACGCCTATATCTACTACGGCAAGCTCCATACCCTTGATGCCACCTCCTCAACCATCCCCACCTGGCTTGAAGACCCAATTGCTATCGGCGCTTGTGGCTACGCCGCCGTGGAATGGGCCGCTTTCGCCATTAACCGTGTTAATGTCGGCGGCACCATAACAGCCGAGGAGTTCCTCGACTGGGGTAAGGAGAGGCTCAAATACTTCAGGCAGGAGCTCAAACGGTTGGGGCGGAGGAACCGGGCCAGAATAAGCCAGCTCTATAAGCCCTACTACCCAGTGGTGTCCAAAACTACCGATTATGGTCCCTAATTATAGGGTAGCTTGAAGGGGCAAAGCTCCTTCAAAACCTCTCTTCCCCCTTTCCTAGAGAGGAGAGGGGGACAAAGGGAGTGAGGCTTCGCCCTAAGGGTTGATATGACCATCCTTAGTTATAAATGGTGGTGGCGAAGTCTGGGCGGCC
>DAOWHE010000099.1 GCA_030641585.1 Dehalococcoidales bacterium
ACTGCTTTATGGTACGCCAGATAGGGAAAGGCTCTCTACCTCTCCACAAATTAAACTGGCCTCAGCTACCGAAGATGGCACAGTCGGCTACAGGGGCAAGGTAACTGACCTTCTTCCCGAATATATAGACCGGGCAGACCAGGTTTTTGCCTGCGGGCCCAGCTCAATGTATAAGACAATGGCGCAGATGCCGGAACTAAAAGATAAGCCAGTCCAGATTTCCCTGGAGGTAAGGATGGCCTGTGGGCTTGGTGTCTGCTACGGCTGCACAGTAAAGACAAAAACGGGTCTAAAACAGGTATGTAAGGATGGGCCGGTATTTGAGCTGGATGATATACTCTGGGATGAGCTGCTTGTAGCGGGCGTTTAAGAGGGGTGAGGTTAGAATCGGCAACTTTTAGCCCCAGGAGGTTTATTATGATAGTTACCAAGAGAATCAGCCTTGAGAGCAAGGGGCAATGTGACATTGTTGACATTACCCATGAGGTAGCCGAGCAGGTCGCCAAGGCTAACATAAATAGTGGTACGGTGACCCTGTTCATCACCGGTTCCACAGCTGGAATTACTACTATTGAGTTTGAGCCCGGCCTAATCTCTGACTTTAAGGAGGCATGGCAGCGGCTTGCCCCCGATAACATTGCCTACAGTCACGACCGTGCCTGGGGTGATGGCAATGGCTACTCGCATGTCCGTGCCTCACTGCTGGGTGCCTCCCTGGTAGTCCCCTTCCAGGACAAAAGACTGGCACTGGGCACCTGGCAGCAGCTCGTCCTGGTGGATTTTGACAACCGCCCCCGCTCCAGGCAGGTTATAGTGCAAATAACGGGTGAATAAAGAGTTGCCCCATATGGTTTCTTATTAACCTCTTCCCCTGTATCCAACGCTCCTTTGATTGGGAATTTAGGAGAGGGGAAAGAAGTTCTTGAAGGGGCTTCGCCCCTTCAAGATACTCCTGACAGAACTTTATCATGAGCTGTAAACCAAGGTTACCGCTCAAGTAGAGCCGAGCTACTTACCCTGTATCAGGGACAAGAACTCAGCCCGGCTGGCCGCCCGGCGGCGGAAGTTGCCCCTGAGGGCTGAGGTGATAACACTTGCTCCCGGCTTCTTTATGCCGCGCATTATCATGCACAGGTGCTCAGCCTGAATAACCACCGCTACGCCAGCCGGCTTAAGGCCATTAACAATGGCATCGGCAATTTCGGTAGCCATTCTCTCCTGTATCTGGGGGCGCTTGGCAACAATCTCTACCACCCTGGCCAGTTTGCTAATACCTACTACCCGGCCCTCTTTATTTGGGATATAGCCTATATGGACTACACCGTAAAATGGCAAAAGGTGATGCTCACACATGGAATAGAAGGGGATATCCTTCAGGATTACCAGCTCCCGGTGCCCCAGCTCATAGGCGACCTTTAGCTCCTCACTGGGGTCTTTCCCCATTCCCATAAAGAGCTCGGCGTACATCTCAGCCACGCGCCTGGGAGTATCGGCCAGACCTTCTCGTTTGGGGTCCTCTCCAACAGCCTTGATGATGGACTCTACAGCTGTCTTGATTGTAGCCTCGTCAAACATCTAAGCTCTCCTTTAAACAACCTTGCCATAGACCTTACGGTCAAGAGTTCTTACTGTACATTCCGATATGTCAAGGTACTGGTCACTGCCCAGATACAATACCGGGCTGACTTTTTCTATATTAAGCGTTTCACCTTCAATAAAGGCTTCTTTTTGCCAGTGCACAGCTACAATTTCCCCTACCAGCAGCCTGTGGTCACCACAAAGACTGTCATCAACCACTTTGCACTCATAGGCAGCATAGGCCGCTTTCAGGATTGGGGCCGCTATCTTAATTGGATTATCCTTTAAAATTTTAAACGCCTGAAACTTGTCTATTTCTTTACCCTTGCTACCACCCACTGCAGCAACCAGCTCAGCTTCGTGAGCCGGCAAAAAATTAATGGCGAACTCTTTGCTGTCTAAAATAAGCTCATGGGTAAAACGCTTAGGTGAAATGGATACTGCGTAGAGGGGTGGATCAAAAGAGACTGGCATATGCCAGGCTGCTGCCATAGCATCGTCCTTGCCTGCGGCATGAGCTGTGACTACAACAGTCAGTCTGGGGTAGTGGTGATAGAATGCCCCTGTTTCCTCACTGATTTCTTTGGTCATTTTAGCCTCCTTTGCTTTTACTTTGTGTCAAGCTGCTATTAACCCCAGCCTAAAGCCCGCTCAACAGCCTCAAGGTCAGCCGGAAGCTCAAGAAACTTCTTATTAACTCCTACGGCAATGTCAGGGTCTTTAAGCCCGGTCCCGGTTACAACGCAGACCACCCGCTTTTGCTTAAAGTCCATCCCCTGGTGAGAAAGCTTGATAAGCCCGGCTAAAGAAGCTGCTGAAGCCGGCTCGCCAAAGATACCTTCTTTAGCCGCCATAAGCCGGTAAGCGACCATAATCTCATCGTCACTAACCATATCAATAGTGCCACCCGACTCATCGCGGGCGCTAACCGCCTTCTGCCAGCTAGCCGGGTTGCCGATTTGTATCGCTGTGGCGATGGTCTTCGGTTTCTCAATAGGATACCCGCGGACAATAGGGGCAGCACCCTCAGCTTGAAAACCCATCATCCTGGGCTTACTTTTTGCCCTGCCCTCCTGGTAATATTCAGTAAATCCCTTCCAGTAGGCAGTAATATTGCCGGCATTACCTACCGGGATAAAAAGCTCGTCTGGGGCATCACCCAGGGCGTCAACAATCTCAAAGGCAGCCGTTTTTTGTCCGTCTATACGATGGGGGTTAACTGAGTTTACCAGTGCCACCGGATGCTTCTGGGTCAGAGCCCGCACAATTTTAAGAGCCTGGTCAAAATTACCATCAATGGCAACTATTTTAGCTCCGTGGGCGATAGCCTGAGCCAGCTTACCCGGAGCAATCTTACCTTTAGGCACGATGATAATAGCAGTAAGCCCCGAGTAGGCAGCATAGGCAGCCGCCGAGGCGCTGGTATTGCCGGTGGAAGCGCACATTATTGCCTTACTGCCGGCTTCCAGAGCTTTAGCTACGGCAACTACCATCCCCCGGTCTTTAAATGAGCCGGTAGGCTGACACCCTTCCAGCTTAAAATAGAGCTGCCGACAGCCAAGCTCCTTCTCCAACTGGCGAGACCTGACCAGAGGGGTATCCCCCTCGCCTAGCGTA
>DAOWHE010000085.1 GCA_030641585.1 Dehalococcoidales bacterium
CCTATCTTCCCCAAAGCCTCTATTGCTGCCCTTCGCACATCCCAATTCCCAAGGGCCCCAATGAGGGGCGCTACCGCCCTGGCATCCCCCATCTCCCCAAGAGCCTTGGCGGCTGCCCTTCGCACACTGCCATCTTCACCCTTCAAGACCTTTATCAAGCCTTCAATATCTCTCTCGGTTTTCATCCTCTACCCCCTAAGATACTCATCAATATCGGCGGCGGCTCGCTTGCCAGCCCCCATAGCGCTGATTACCGTGGCCGAGCCGGTAACTATATCACCACCAGCCCAGACGCCGGGCTTCTCCGCCCTGCCGGTGTCCTCATCAGCAACCACGGTGCCCCACTTGGAGGTCTTGAGACCCTCAGTAGTCTGGGCAATAAGGGGGTTGGGCGTGGTGCCCAGGGCGACAACAACCACATCAACATCAATGATAAACTCGCTGCCCTCCTTAACAATCGGGCGACGCCGGCCACTCTCGTCAGGCTCACCAAGCTCCATCTGGTAGCACTCCATCCCAACCACCCAGTTTTTCTCATCACCCAGAAACCGCTTGGGATTGGTTAAGAACCTGAACTGGATGCCCTCCTCCATGGCATTCTCCACCTCTTCACGGCGAGCGGGTATCTCCACTTCGGAGCGCCGATAGATAATATAGACCTCATCAGCACCGAGCCTCAAGGCACAGCGGGCTGAGTCCATAGCCACATTGCCACCACCAATTACGGCCACCCTTTTGCCCACCTTCACCGGGGTATCATATTCCGGGAACCGGTAGGCCTTCATCAGATTGACACGGGTTAAAAATTCATTGGCTGAATAGATGCCGTTAAGGTTCTCGCCGGCTATGTTCATAAACATAGGCAGCCCGGCACCAGTGCCCAAAAAAACAGCCTGGTAGCCACTCTCAAGTAACTCATCCACGGTATCAATCTTACCTATCACCGAGTTTAGTATAAGCTCAACTCCTAAAGAGGCAACATAGTCAACCTCAGCCTGAACAATTTCTTTGGGCAAGCGGAACTCCGGGATGCCATAGGTCAGCACGCCACCAGCGACATGCAGTGCCTCAAAGATGGTAACACCGTGCCCCAATTTAGCCAGCTCAGCGGCGGCAGTAAGCCCAGCCGGCCCGGAGCCGACCACAGCCACCCGCTTGCCTGTCGGTTTCGGTAGCTTCGGTGAATTTACTCGCCCCATATTAGCCCGCTCCCAGTCAGCCACAAACCGTTCCAGGCGACCAATAGCAATAGGCGCTCCCCTCTTATTGATAACGCAAGCAACCTCGCACTGAGTCTCCTGGGGACAGACCCGCCCGCAGATGCCGGGCAGGGCATTCTTACTTTTCAGTGCCCTTACTGCCCTCGGCATATCACCATCACGCATTGCCTCAACAAAACCAGGAATATCAACATTTACCGGGCAGCCAGCAACACAGTTGCGCTTGGGACACAGGATGCAGCGGTTGGCCTCAGCCAGAGCCTGCTTGAGACTGTATCCCAGAGCAACCTCACTGAAATTTTTAGCCCGTACCTCAGGCTCCTGCCTCGGCATCGGTACCCGGTTCAAATCAAGCTTGGCCATATATAATCACTCCCAGATTACAATTTACGAATGAGTGCCATGCTGATGCTGACACTGCTCAAAGGAACGTTTCTCTTCGTCAAGGTAGATACGCTGTCGGGCCATGAGCAAATCCCAATCAACCTGATGGCCGTCAAAATCGGGCCCATCCACGCAGACAAAGCGGGTAGCACCAGAAACTGCAACCCGACAGCAGCCACACATACCAGTACCATCAACCATTATTGGGTTTAGGCTGACAATAGTTTTAACACCAAAGGGCTCGGTGGTCTTAGCACAGAACTTCATCATAACGGTCGGCCCAATGGCAATAACCCGAGAAATCTTCCCATCACCGCTAAGCAGTTCCCTAAGCGGCTCTGTTACCAGCCCTTTACGGCCGTAAGAGCCATCGTCAGTGGTTACTATTAGCCGGTCGCTGACCCGGCGCAGCTCATCTTCCCAGAAAATAAGGTTTTTACTGCGTGCCCCCATAATTGAGATGACCCTGTTTCCAGCCTGTCTCATAGCTCTGGCAATGGGCATTATGGTGGCCACAGCAAAGCCGCCGGCGACACAGACCACAGTGCCAAATTTTTCAATGTGGGTGGGCAGTCCCAGTGGCCCAACAAAATCAGTAATAGAGTCGCCGGCCCCAAGTTGAGCCAAGCGGTTGGTGGTTGTGCCCACTTCCATAAAGACAACGGTGACACTACCCTCTTTTCTATCCCAATCGGCAATGGTGAGCGGGATACGCTCACCCCGCTCATCAATCCTTACGATGACAAACTGCCCGGCTTGAGCCTTGCCAGCTACCTTAGGCGCCGCCACCTTAAACGAATGGATTTTGGGCACCAGGTCTTGCCTTAGTAAAATCTGATTCAATTATTCTTTACCCCCACATTTTGTAGAACTTATAATTTACCATCAAATAGAGTATAAATCAACCCGTTGGCGGTTGCCAAATCGTCATTAAGGGTATAAGATAATAGGCACTCAGCAGTAAAGCGAAGACTAGGCTTTGAGAGGTTAACGTTAATGACTATAGAAATGGTTCACATCGGCTTCGGCAACATCTTGGCAATGAGCAGGGTTATTGCCATAGCTTCACCAAACTCAGCACCTACCAAGCGTACCATTCAGGAAGCGAGAAACAAGGGACTACTGATTGATATGACCAATGGCAGAAGAACCAAGGCCGTTGTCTTCGCTGACAGTAGCCACATTGTCCTGGCGGCTCTAGCCCCGGAAACCATCACCGGCCGGCTCCAGACGAGCCGCGGCACCTCAGTGCTGAGACCAGAGCAAAGCGATGCAAAAGACGAGCTATGAAAGCTGGGACCGACTAAACCCAGCTACCAAGCCGTTACTCCTGGTCATCTCCGGCCCCTCAGGCGCCGGTAAGGATGCTGTTTTGACCAGGATGAAGCAGCTGGGCTGCCCTCTTCACTACATAGTGACTGTAACCACACGCCCTCAGCGCTCCAATGAGAGAGCCAATGTAGATTATCACTTTGTCTCAGGGGAAAGCTTCCAGAAGATGATTGAGCATGGGGAACTATTAGAGTGGGCCAATGTCTATGGCAACTGGTATGGGGTGCCGAAACAATCAGTCAAGGAGGCACTGGAGAAGGGGCAAGACACCATTGTAAAGGTTGACATTCAAGGAGCGGCCACTATTAGAAAGCTCCTGCCTCAAGCAGTATTTATATTTCTGGTGCCGCCGTCAATGCCAGAGCTTGCCACCAGACTCAAACAGCGCAACACCGAATCAACTGCTTCCTTAGCCCTACGCCTGAAAACCGCTGAGGAGGAGGTAAAAAAGATCCCCCTGTTTGACTTTGTAGTAATAAGCAAGCAAGACGGGATTGACCAAGTGATATCGGACATTTCAGCTATTATTACCGCCGAAAAGTGCCGGGTAACCCCCAGGGAGATTAAGCTACAGGCTCCCAATTACAGCAAACCGAGCAGTGAGGCTAACAGGTAACCCAGCCCACCACAGATGGGAAAGGTTATTATCCAGGCGGTGACAATGTTCCTGGCTATCCCCCAGCGCACTGCTGAGAACCGCTGGGTAGACCCCACCCCCATAATGGATGAGCTTATGCAGTGGGTGGTGCTTACCGGAATACCTAGAAGTGAGGCTGCCTCAATAACAGTTGCCGCTGAGACCTCAGCGGCAAAGCCGTTAACCGGGCGAAGAGTAGTAACCTTAAGCCCCAGTGTTTTAATAACCCGCCAGCCGCCAACGGCCATCCCCGAGCTAATAGCCAGAGCGGATATTATTATAACCCACCACGGGATATGGTCCCAGCTAGCATACCCGGCAGAAACCAGTGCCATGGTGATAATGCCTATCGGCATCTGCCCATCATTCTTGCCATGGCTATAGGCCATAAAGGCAGCCGAAAGAACCTGCAGATTGCCAAAAATGACTCTTACCCTGGCCGGAAGACTCTTGCGAAAGAGCCACAGAAGGCTCACCATCAGGGCAAAACCGCCGATAAAGCCAAGGACTGGTGCCGAAACCACTGCCGACATAACCTGCCCCAATTTGGCCCAGTTCACCGCCCCAGTACCAGCCAAGGCTATCCCTGCGGCCGCCAGGGCAGCGATAAAGCCATGGGTCAAACTTACCGGCAGGCCATAGTAAGTAGCTAGACTCGTCCAGATGATAACCGCCGCCAGGGCGGCAATTATTGTCTGATATGAGATTGCACCTTCAACTAGAATTCCTTTGCCAATAGTATGAGCAACAGCGGTGCCGGTGGCAGCACCGGCCATGTTAAAAATGGCAGCCATTACTATTGCCCTTCTCGGGGAAAGGACTCGGGTGCCGATGACTGTAGCTATGGCATTAGCGGCATCATTAAAGCCGTTAACAACACCAAAACCGAGAGCCAGAATGATAATAAGAACAAGAACCCATAGGGAGGGGTCAGGCATGCTTGAGGGCTACCCCCTCAAGGACATTAGCCACATCCTCACACCTGTCAGTGGCGCTCTCCATATGCTCATAAATCTCTCGCCACTTGATAATATAGGCCGTATCTTTGGCCTCATCAAATAGCTCACCCAGCGCCGAGCGGAATATCTTGTCAGCCATGTTCTCCAGCCGGTTAAGCTCAACGCAGTGATCTAAAACCTTTTTTAACTCAGAACGACGCCTGAGCATTGGCACCGCCCTTTCTATCTCAACCGCCGCCTGCACTATGATATCGGCAAGCTCTTTGGCTCTCTGGGTGGGCTGGTCTATCTTATAGATAAGGATGGCATCAGCGGCGGCATGGATAAAATCGGTAACATCATCCATGATATGAGACAGCAGTGCTATATCCTCGCGGTCAAATGGGGTAACAAAGGTGCGATGAAGCTGGGCTACAATCTGATGGGTAATTGAATCCCCCTCATGCTCCAGCTCAGTTATCTCGGCCACCTTTATGGCAACATTTTCCCAGTTATCAAGCAACTCTTTTAGTCCCCGAGCGGTCTTTACCATATTCCGGGCGCTCTTTTCAAAAAGGTCAAAAAATTTCTCCTCGCGGGGAATAAAGGGGAACTTAAACAAAAGGGAACCTCCTCTGCCAGGCAAAATGCATCTTGAGATTAGTGGGCCACATCATAATCAGGCAACCAGTAAAACTACCACTTTAACTTCAGGTAGAGTTTAGGCTAAAATATAGATAGCTGTCAAGACAAGATACGGAGAACATTGTTGACTAAGCATACTCATCACCGGGCGTTGCCGGTAGCCAGCAAACTTAAGTTTGGCATCATGCTTACCAGTTTCATTCTGGTAGCCGAAGTCGCCGGCGGGCTTTTATCCCACAGCCTAGCTCTACTTGCCGATGCCGGGCATGTATTTACCGATGTTATCGCTCTTTCCCTGAGCTGGTATGGCGTAAGACAGGCAGAACGCCCCGCCAGCCACGGTATGACCTTTGGCTATCACCGGGTAGGAGTAATAATTGCTGTGCTAAACGCTATCAGCATCTTTGCCATCGCCGCTGTCATTTTTTACGAAGCCTCCCAGCGCCTGGGGCAACCACCAGAGGTTAATAGCCTGCTCATGCTAACCGTAGCCATAGTGGGTCTCGCCGTCAATCTCTTAGTTGCCTTCTGGCTAAGAGAGGAACGGCGAAGTAACCTCAATGTGCGCAGCGCCTTCTGGCATGCCCTGGGTGATGCCTTAGCTTCAATAGGCGTCATCCTTGGTGGCATCATTATACTACTTACCGGATGGTTCGTAGTCGACCCGATTATCAGCGTCCTTATTGGCCTGATTATTATTCTGGCTGCCTGGCGTATATTTAAGGAAGGTCTGAGAGTTCTTCTAGAGGCTACACCACCTGAGATAGATGTAAAAAAGCTGGTAGATACCCTGGGCCAGGTGCCGAGAGTAAGGGATGTACACGATATTCACGTCTGGAGCATTAGCCCAGAACTACATGCCATGAGCTGCCATGTGCTTATTGATGACCTGCCCACCAGTGAGGCAGCCGCCATCCGCCAGAAGATTGAAGATGTGCTCCGACAGCAATATGACATTGAACACTCAACTGTCCAGATGGAGTGTGAGCAGTGCAGTACCAACGATATTTTATGCAAATTGCGCATTGGCAAGCGAGGAGATAAGGGAAGTACATGATTTTATGCGAAACATTTCACCGGATCCTGAACTCTGCTTTGAGATTATCCTTTTTAACTATTGACAGCCAGTAGATAAGCGCCTAGAATTCATAAACTAAAGAGCAGTGAAGACAAACACCCAAGACACAAAGGATAGTCCGCTTGAGCAACTACCGGCCACCCGGCCAGGTGACCGGGTGCTACGAAGACTTAAAAAGCCCCGGGGAAAGTTCCATGCCATTCTTGAGGGCATTCGGGGGCGCCTGCGGGGCAAGGCTAGTAAGTATCTGAGGATAAGATAAATGCATATCATCATAGCCGGCGGTGGGGTAATAGGCTCCCACATAGCCTCTTTGCTAGCCGAGGAGGGTCATGATGTGGTTGTCGTGGAGGTATCTGAGGAGGTACTAGAGACCATCCGCCGCCAGCTTGACGTTAAAACCGTCCACGGCAATGCCGCCACTCCCAATGTCTTAAGAGAAGCCGAAGCTGACCGCGCCGACCTAGTCCTGGCCGTCACCAATAGCGATGAAACCAATATGATCACCTGCTTCATGGCCAAGGAACTGGGTGCCAGCACCACCGCCGCCAGAATCATAAACCCCGAATATTCGGGCTACTTTGTTACCCCGGCTAAGTCACCCCAAGCCACCCGCAAGATAATCAGGCCCAGAAGCCTGGGGATAGACGTTTTTATCAACCCTGAAGCTGAAGCGGCCAAGGAAATAATGGGTATCCTCTCCGGCTTCTACTCAACTCCGGTGGAGAGCTTCGCCAACGGTCTTGTCCAGATAAGGGAGTTTAGGGTGGAGGGGGAAGCACTGGTTGATAAAAACTTAAGTCAAATTGCCTTTCCCAAACCATGCGTTATCGCCGCCATTGTCCGCGCCGGGGGCATCATTACACCCAGCCCTGAGGAAGTGATAACACAAGACGATAGCGTCTATCTGGTTGCCTCCCGAGAGTTCATCGATGAACTGGGCCAGATGTTCAGCAAACCCAAGCGTCCGGCCAAGAGTGTGGTTATCCTTGGTGGCGGGCGAATTGGCTTCCTGGTCGCTGAAGGACTGCAGCGGCACGGGGTTATGGTTAAGGTTGTTGAGAGTGATTTAAGCCGCTGCCAGGAGATAGCCGCCAAGCTGGAAGAAACAGTAGTACTACAGGGCGATGGCACTGACCGCGACTTTCTCATTGAACAGGGAGTGCCATCAGCCGATGCCTTTGTGGCTACCACCCAGAGCGATGAACTCAATATCCTCTGCGGCCTGCTGGCC
>DAOWHE010000090.1 GCA_030641585.1 Dehalococcoidales bacterium
CAATATCCCCCCCGTTGAGTTCGGTTATAATAGTGCTACCCTGATATGGGGCTATTATCCAGCCCTGGCCCTGGTCCTCTGGCTTATCAGTCGCCGCCGTCGCCTAAGAGACCTGGCTGCCAAATCCCTGACGGCGGTAAGGCCAGGCATAGATAAAATGGGTAATCTTATCTCCCAAGTGCCAAAGAAGTGGCTCATCCCGCCACTACTGGTGATAGTTATCCTGGTATCGGTAGTGGTAGCCACTCTGCCCGATGATAATCTTCATGTGAGTTTCCTAAATGTCGGTCAGGGGGATGCCATACTGATTCAGAAGGGAAGCCAGCAGATTCTGGTTGACGGTGGCCCCAGCCCACAGGCGATAGCTCTGGAGCTAAGCAGCAAGATGCCCTTCTGGGATAGAACTATTGAGCTGGTGGTACTGACCCACCCTCAGGCTGACCATGTCACCGGTCTGGTGGAAGTGCTAAAAAGATATAAGGTTGAGCAGGTGCTCTATCCTGACTTAGATTATGACTCGCTAATTTATCAAGAGTGGCTTGAGCTACTTGAGGAAAAGAATATAAAAACTACTATTGCTCGGGCCGGCCAGCGGATTGTTCTGGAAGAACTGTCAATTGAGGTGCTTAATCCACCAAATCCCCCCTTAACCGGTACCGAGGCCGATACCAATAATAACAGCCTGGTACTACATATAAGCATGGGGGAGATAAGCTTCCTGCTTACCGCCGATATAATGTGGGAGGCAGAATTTGAGCTTATTAGCCAAAGAGCTATCCCAGCCAGCACTGTGCTAAAAGTAGCCCACCACGGCTCCGACACCTCAACCACGGCTGAGTTTTTAGCCGTAGTCAGTCCCCAGCTAGCCGTCATCTCGGTAGATGAAGACAACAGGTTCGGTCTCCCCGACGAAGAGGTTATCGCCCGGCTTGAAGAACTACTAGGCGCAGAGAATATATACCAAACTTATGATGCCAAAACTGACGAACACCACACCATTGAATTTATTACCGATGGCGAGAGGTTGTGGGTAAAGGTGGAGGGATGATAGAAGAGTCAGCTCGCAGAGAGAAAAAGGCCACCGACGAATGCCACCTGCCACATGATGACACAGCCCAGCGCTACACTGACAAGCCCAGCTACCCCCCGAATCCACAGATTCAGCCGCCGGGAACGCCTGGCGGTAAACCTGAAGGGAAATCCGATAAGTCCACTGAAGAGCATCATGCCCAGGATAGAGCCGACACCGAAGACCAGCAGAAAAACAAGCCCCTGAGCCACCGATGACATGGTGCCAAGAACCAGTATGGTGAGCGCACCGCTCCCGGCCAGACCGTGGACCATTCCCATCAGCAGCGGTCTTCTGATATGCTGGTGGTTATGCTGGGGAATATCATTGTGGGAATGACCGTGGAGGTGGTGCTTATCTCCATGCTGGTGCCAATGGATGTGTCTCCTGCTCACCACCAGGTGCCTAATAAGGGGCACCCCTAGTAGAACCAGGAGTAGCCCAACAACAAATTCCATGGACAGCGCCAGCTTGTCGGGAATAGTCAGCTTGAAAACCAGCACCACAAAGCCGGCGACGAAAAGGGTAAAGGTGTGACCTATACCCCAGCTCAAGCCCACCAGCGTCGAGCGAAGGAGGCTACCAGTGCGGCTAACAATAGTGGTTATCGCCACTATGTGGTCAGCATCCAGAGCGTGCTTAACTCCCAGCAAAAAGCCAAAGAACAGGGCGGTTGATATGGTTACCTCTGGCATGCTTATCCTCCGGTTTCCTGCCGTCCACCGACACAGCAAGCATATGTAGTCGCCACCGTAGCGGCATTAAGGAAACCATCTGGAATGTGCATTATTATATCTCCTCAAGCATTATGCACTTTTATGCAGGTGCAACTAATTGCAGTAATAACTCAAAAAAATTTACCGGCAATTGGCACAGCGCCCGAAAATAGCCAGATGCCTTAAGTCAGCACTGAATTTATATTCGCGGAGCAAAGCCACTTTAAGCGGAGATAGCACCGATTCATCAAGGTCAATTATAGCGCCACATTTCTGACAGACGAGGTGGTGATGGCGCCCTTTTTTCATACTGTGATAGCGCACCCGTCCATCGCCAAGGTCTGTCTCTGTTACCAGACCCAGTTCTTTTAACAATTCAAGGGTGCGGTAAACGGTAGATATATTCAGATGCGGATACCGGGCTAAAATCTGGGTGTATATCTCTTCAGCACTGATGTGGCTATCGGCCCTTTCAACAACTTCCAGTATCATCATTCGCTGAGGTGTCAGCCGGTACCCCTGCTTACTTAGTTTACGGATTATGTCACCGCTTTGGCTCACTGAAATTTCACCTTCGTTCCCAAGATTAGGTGAATATCATAGCACACAAAAACAGCGATTGCAACCATTTGCAATTGCAATTAGTTTCAATAAATTCTGCTTAAGCTTTTTCTCTGCTATCCAAGAGGATGGTCACCGGGCCGTCATTATGGATTTCTACCGCCATATACTGGGCAAAGCGCCCTGTTTGAACCCGTAACCCGGTGGCACGAGCCTGCTTAACGAACTCCAAAAACAGTTTCTCAGCCTGAGCCGGCGGCGCCGCAGCAGTAAAACTGGGACGCCGTCCTCTCCTGGTATCAGCCAGCAGGGTGAACTGGCTCACCAGCAAGAGTTCACCACCAACATCCAGAGCTGAGCGGTTAAACTTACCAGCCTCATCAGCAAAAATGCGCAAATTGACAGCTTTTTGTACCAGGTATCGGGCATCCTTCTCTGTATCCCCGCTGGCTACACCAAGAAAAACCACCAGCCCCCGGCCTATCCGGCCCACCTCCTCACCGGCGACACTGACTCTGGCACCAATTACTCGCTGAAGTAGCGCCTTCACCTTACCCTTTCCTTCCTTATTCCAGGCTGGACTCCTGCCGGCACATTCTAACCCAATAGCTCTCCACGGGCAAACAGAAACTGCCTGGTAAGCTAATCCCTTTAGTCCCTTCTTAATCCTATCTGCCCTAAAAAATAAAGACGAATTTTTTTCTAAAAGTCCCAAAATTTTTAGGTTAGCACAGCTAAATTACCCAAAATTCTCCTAGACTTATCAGCCAAGAGGGTGTAAAATTAAAGTGTTTCTTTTTAAGGAAGTAGATAACATGCTTCTAGCATCTCTAAATAGTAATACGGAAAAAGAAAGCACTGGGACTAGCTTAAAGTCGGTGCTTTCTTAAGTTAAGGAGGTGTAGTCATGCAGTCAAGTCTGATTGGGAAAATTGAAAAGGCAAAACGCTATGCCGAGGAGACAGAGCGGATTAGCTTCACTGAGTTTTCTATTAAATTCCGCGGCGATAATGACAGCCACACTACCGGCTACCAGGATGGCAAGTGGCACTGCTCGTGTCACTTCTTTCCCAGCTGGGGGCTTTGTTGCCACACCATGGCGCTGGAGAGAATCTTGGGCAATATGCTGCCCAAGAAGGCTCTAACTAGCCAGTTTGAGGTTGCCCCCTAAAGTTTATGAGCCAGCCGCCCTAAAAGCTTATAGACCGCACTTATTTAGCTCTTCAATCGCCTCACCGACCACGAACAGAGAACCAGTAATGCAGATAAAGTCTCTATCAGAAGCCTGAGCCTGAGCCAGGGATAACGCCTCAGGGACTGTCTCTGCTACCCGGGCTTTAACCCTGTGTTTTCTAAACTCAGTTACAATGGGCGCCGTTGCCACAGCCCTGGGGTGACGGGAGCGGGTGACAATCACCCTATCAAAAAGGGGATGAAGCTCAGAGACGATACCGGCTATATCCTTATCTGATGATGTCCCGATAACCAAAATGGCTCGGCCAAAGTCTTTAAAGTAGTGCTCAATGGACTGTCCGAGGCTCCGGGCTGAAGCCGGGTTATGGGCACCGTCAACCACTATAAGGGGGCTCCGCCTCACAATCTGGAAGCGACCCGGCCAGCTTACCTTGGCCAGACCGGTAATGATATTATTCTGGGTAATATTAAAGCCCCGGCCGGCTAAAACCTCAAGGGCGGCCACTGCTGTAGCCGCATTCTCCAGCTGGTAGCGGCCAAGAAGCGGCAGGGACAACTGGTAACTAGCTAACCTCCCGTTAACCTTGAGTAACTGCCTACTAACATCAAAACCCAGCTCTTGCCAGGTGACATCACTACCTACCCTGACCAGCCCAGCGCCACACTTAAGACAGGCTTCTTCTATCACCCGAGCCACCTCATCAGCTTGGGGAGAGCTAACCACCGCCCCACCCGGCTTGATAATGCCCGCCTTCTCAGCGGCAATTTGGGACAGAGAGTCACCCAATACATCAGTATGGTCAAGGTTAACAGAAGTGATGATGCAAACCTCAGGCTTTACTACATTGGTAGCATCAAGCCTACCACCCAGCCCGACCTCCACCACCTGAAAATCAACTCCTTTGAGATCAAAGTAGGAAAATGCCAGAGCGGTTAACAGCTCAAAGGTAGTAAGCTGACCGTAGCTGGCTCTTAAGTTCACTGCCTCAACCTCAGGCTTGAGTTTTTCCACCAGACTAATAAGCTCTGCCTCGGAGATTAGCTTACCATCAACCCGGATACGCTCTCTTAGGTCGCTAAGATGAGGCGAGGTATAAAGGCCGGTAGTATAACCAGAGGCGGTAAGAGCCGAGGCGAGCATGGCGGCGGTTGAGCCCTTGCCCTTGGTACCAGCAATATGGACTGACTTGGCTTTAAGATGGGGATTACCTAAACGAGCCAGCAGCTCCTCCGTGCGCCTGAGGTCATAACTGGCAGCATCATGCG
>DAOWHE010000106.1 GCA_030641585.1 Dehalococcoidales bacterium
CGACTCTTTTACGTACCAGTGGCAGATTTGGGATGGAGGTACCACCAGCTGGCTGGATATATCAGGTGCCACCACTGATACTCTGGATAGTTCCAGTTTTGATATCGGTGACCAGATCAAGGTAATCTGTACTCCGGTTATTGATAGTGTAGCTGGAACTCCTGTAGAGGCTACCATAACCATATCCAACAGCATTGTTACCATAACGCCAGACCCAGCCTACACCGACACCCCTCTTTTAGCCACACCATTGCACTGGATTGGTATCGTCTCTTTTACGTACCAGTGGCAGATTTGGGATGGAGGTACCACCAGTTGGCTGGATATATCAGGTGCCACCACTGCTACTCTGGATAGTTCCAATTTTGTAAAGGACGACCAGATCAAGGTAATCTGTACTCCGGTTATTGATAGTGTAGCTGGAACTCCTGTAGAGGCTACCACAACCATATCCAACAGTCTCCCATCGATAACTGGAGTTATGATAACCCCAGATCCAGCTTATACGGATTCCCTCTTGGAGGCATCTCCCGAAGGTTGGTTTGACACCGATGGTGACACTGAAGGCTATCTGTACCAGTGGCAGAAATACAATGTCGATACCGACACTTGGGATGACATATCTGGAGTTACGGACAGTACTTTGGATAGCTCTAACTTTGAACTGGGTGACCAGATCAAGGTTATCTGTACACCCGATGACGGCACCGATACTGGTACTCCCATGGAAGCTGAAGTTAGTATTACTGCATTCAACTATGATGCAGGTATTGATGTTAAACCGGGCAGTGAAGAGAATCCGATTAATCTTAAGAGTAAAGGTGTTATACCAGTTGCGATATATACAACTGAAAGTTTTGATGCCACAACAGTTGATATTGAAACAGTAAGATTTGGGCCAAACGAAGCACCACCCGTACATTTCGCCTACGAGGATATTGACGATGACGGTGATATTGATCTGATATTACATTTTAGAACCCAAGCTACAGGTATTGCAGAGGATGATACCGAAGTTACGCTAACAGGGGAAACAGATTCCGGGATGGCTTTTACCGGAACAGATGTAATAAAGATCGTCCCTTCTAAAATTGAAGAAACAGTGCAGGGTAATGAAGCTGCTCCCGGGCAAACTAAAGGGCCTGGAGAAAGCGCAGAGGGTAAGGCAAAGGGCAAGGAATCTGCCCCTGGGCAGATTAAGGGGCCTGGAGAAAGTGCTACTGGTAAGGGGAAAAATAAAGATTAATTAGGTGATTAGTTAACAAATAGGGAGGGTGCTTTTTAATGCACCCTCCCTATTTGTTAGTGTATAAAGTCAGAGTATTTTCTATTCAAGCACTTACTAAGTTGGCCATCTAAAAGTGACAAAAGTATATAATGTCACATTCTGACGTTTTGTTGGATAGGGATAAAAACATTCCTTTTTTAATAGAGCGGAACATTTTGTTATCGTGCTATAATTAGTTCGTGAATAAATCCCGGGTGGTCTTTGTTTGCCAGCAGTGCGCTAAGGAGAGCCCTAAATGGCTGGGACGCTGCCCTAATTGCCAGGAGTGGAACAGCTTCGTGGAGAAAATAATAACTCCAGCGGCTACCACCCAGCCTGTTTCTCCGTCCAGTCCACCCCAGGAGCTATCTAAGGTCGCCATCGGGGCGCAAGACCGCTTACCACTTCCACTAGTTGAGTTTAACCGGGTGCTGGGTGGTGGCTTAGTAGCTGGCTCTCTGGTGCTTATCAGTGGCGAGCCCGGTATCGGCAAATCAACCCTGCTGCTCGAACTTTCCGCCCGGATAGCGATGGCTAAAGGCAGCGTGCTCTATGTTTCCGGTGAAGAAAATGTGCAGCAGGTAAAGCTCCGCTCGGAGCGCCTTGGGCTAAATGGTGAGCGGCTTTACCTGCTGGCTGAGACCGACCTTGATGTTATCTTAGGCCAGATTGAGAAGTTAGCCCCCCGGATGGTAGTTATTGATTCGGTTCAGGCTGTTTACCTGCCGGAGCTGGAGACAGCACCGGGCAGCATTACTCAGGTGCGGGAGTGCACCACGCGGCTGATGCACTGGGCAAAAAGCAGCACAGTGCCTATTTTCATCACCGGGCATGTAACCAAGGATGGGGCTATTGCCGGCCCCCGGGTCTTAGAACACATCGTTGATGTGGTGCTTTATCTTGAGGGTGAGCTGTTTAGTAGCTACCGGCTACTGCGCTCGGTAAAAAATCGCTTTGGCTCCACCAATGAAGTCGCCGTCTTTGAGATGAAGGAGCTGGGCTTACTTGAGGTAGCTAACCCGTCGCAGGTATTTCTGGCACAGCGGCAGATTGGGGCTATTGGCTCAGCAGTGGTGCCCACCCTTGAGGGTAGCCGCCCCCTCCTCGTGGAAATTCAGGCTCTGACCAATCCCACCAGCTTTGGCCTGCCACGGCGCACCGCCAACGGGGTTGATTTTGGGCGGCTTTTGATGATTACCGCCGTGCTCAGCCGACGCCTTGGCTTAAAGCTGGGAAATCAGGATATTATAGTTAATGCCACCGGCGGGATGAGAATTGGTGAACCGGCGGCTGACCTGAGCATTGCCCTGGCAATTTGCTCCAGCTTCCGTGATGTGGGCATTGACCCGGAGATGGTGGCAGTAGGCGAGGTCGGTTTGAGTGGAGAACTGCGGGCTGTCTCTCAGCTTGAGCGACGACTTGGTGAGGCTGCCCGGCTGGGCTTTAAGCGAGCTTTAGTGCCCAAGGTTGGCGCCAGAATTTCAGCCCCTAAAGGTATTAAGCTTATCCCGGTGAGCACCGTAAGGGAAGCAATAAAATTGGGTCTGGTTGGGGGCAAGGCACAAAAATGATTAATCAAAAAAAAGTAGGCGCTGTTATCGTAGCCGCCGGCAGGGGTGAGCGGATGGGTGGCGTGGACAAGATGTTCGCCCAAATAGCCGGTAAGCCGGTCTTGGCTCGTGTAGTTAGCGTTTTTGAGGCTTGTAGCTTAATTGACCAGATTGTTATCGTCCTCGGTGAGCAAAATCTTGAGCGGGGCAAGAAACTGGTCGCCGAAGAGGGCTGGTCAAAAGTAACCGATGTCTGCCCCGGTGGCAAGCTGCGCCAGGACTCGGTAGCCGCCGGGCTTGGTCGGCTTAAAGACTGCCACTGGGTAGTAATCCATGATGGTGCCAGACCATTGGTAACAGCGGCTTCGATTGAGGCTGGTCTTGAGGCGGCCAAAGAGACCGGTGCCGCTGTGGCTGCGGTGCCGGTTGCTGATACCATTAAGGTTGCCGCAGATGACCGCTTTGTCCAGAGTACGCCGCCGCGGCGAAGCCTATGGGCGGTGCAGACGCCGCAGGTGTTTCGTTCTGATATAATAACTGAAGCCTACCGCAAGATAAGGGTTGAGGTAACCGATGACGCTTCAGCGGTGGAGAGAATGGGTTACCGGGTTAAGCTTTATATGGGCTCTTATGATAATATAAAGATAACTACGGCTAATGACCTGGCTTTAGCTGAAGTTATATGGCAGAAACATGGAGCTTAAAATACGCACCGGCATAGGTTATGATGTCCATCGCCTGGCTCCGGGTCATTCCCTGGTGCTTGGTGGGGTAGAGATACCGTCAGCTCAGGGTCTTATTGGCTGGAGTGATGCTGATGTGTTAACGCACTCTATTATTGATGCCCTGCTTGGGGCAGCGGCGCTGGGAGATATCGGCAGCCATTTCCCGCCTGGCGACCCGCAGTATAAAGACATATCTAGCCTGGTTTTACTTGAAAAAGTGGGGGCTATGCTTGAAGAAAAGGGCTTTAAGGTGGGCAATATTGACGCTACCATTGTCGCTGAGCAGCCTAAACTGAGGGACTATATTGATGGCATGCGCCGAAATCTCGGCCAGACATTAGGAATTACCCCTTCTCAGGTAAATGTCAAGGCCTCAACCTCTGAGCAGCTCGGCTTTGCCGGCCGTGAGGAGGGGATGGTTGTCTGGGCAGTAGCCACCATAACAGGAAAGTAGTAATGAAAATCTATAACACTCTTTCCGGAGAAAAAGAGGATTTTTTGCCCCAGGGCGACCCGGTCAAGATGTATGTCTGTGGGGTTACGCCTTATGCCGAGGCTCATATAGGCCACGCCATGAGCTATATTATCTTTGATGTTATCCGGCGCTATCTTGAGTTTCGCGGCTATACGCTCAAGTATGTGCAGAACATTACCGATATTGATGACAAGATTATAGACCGGGCAAATCTGCTTGGCTTATCTTGTGCTGAGCTAGCCAAAAAATATACTGATAGCTTTTTTACCGATATGGATGCCTTAAATGTCGGCCGGGCTGATATTTACCCCCGGGCTACTGAGGAGATACCAAAAATCATTGAGGTGATAGGAGGGCTGGTGGCTAAGGGGTATGCCTATCCGGCGCAGGGTAGTGTCTATTTTAGGGTAAGAAAGGTGGCTGATTACGGCAGGCTGTCTCGGCGTGACCTTGAGTCTATGATGACTACGGAAAGCACGGTAGGCAGTGATGATAAAGAAAGCCCTATGGATTTTGTCCTGTGGAAGGCATCAAAACCGGGTGAGCCATCGTGGGAGAGCCCCTGGGGTCCGGGCCGGCCGGGCTGGCATATTGAGTGCAGTGCCATGTCCCTAAAATACCTGGGGGATACCCTTGACATCCATGGTGGCGGGCAGGACCTTATCTTTCCTCACCACGAGAACGAGATTGCCCAGTCGGAGAGCTTTAGCGGCAAAAAGCCGTTTGTTAAATACTGGCTGCATAATGGGCTACTACAGTTAGGCGAAGAGAAGATGAGCAAGTCCCTGGGTAACCTGATAGCGATAAAGGAGGCACTGGAGAGATACAGTGCTGATGCCATCCGCATCTTTGTCCTCGGTTCCAACTACCGCAGTCCCCTTACCTATTCCGAGGAGGCGCTGGAGGCGGCAGAAGGAGGGACTGAGAGATTACTTCGGGTGATTTCAAGAGATGACCCCACCGGCGGTGTAGGTGAAGCTCTTGATGCTGAGTCCTATAAAAAGCAATTTATTAAGGCGATGGACGACGATTTTAATACGGCTCAAGCCCTGGCTGTCTTGTTTGATTTAGCACGGGCAATAAATCAAGCTGGCGACTCAGGTCTTAGTTTTCAGAATGCCCAAAACATTCTTTTAGAACTAGGCCGAAATGTTCTTGGCTTAAAGCTTGCGACTTCTGAATTTATGAGAGAACCGAATCCAGAGATTGAACCCCTTGTTAATCGTCTCATTGAGGAACGCCTCCATCTTAGGAATGCCAAACAGTGGCAACTTGCTGATAAAATTCGGGCTAAATTAGCGGAACTAGGCATAGTCTTGGAAGATACCTCTGAAGGGACGATAACAATATGGAAGCGTACTCCTGAGGTTGGGTCTCTTGACAATCTTCTCGCCGAACTGGGCATAGCCTATTGATTTATTACTCAAGCAGATTATAATGGAGTAAGTGCTAAAGGAGAGTCAAAGAGGGGCGAATACGGGGCCCCCGCAAAAACAAAGTTTTTGTGGGGTAAAAAGCCCCTCTTAAAAACCATTCCCCTTCCCCTTGGGAAGGGGATAAAGCGGGTCCCCAGGAAAATCGAAGATTTTTCTGGGTGCCTAAAGGGGATGGGGTTCTAAATAAGCATCTGATGATGGAAGATAAAAAGCACCATGATACTTGACATAATATGACCAAGACGGCTTGCTAGGAGGTAAATTATGCAAAATGTGGCTTTTATCTTGATTGGTCTTGGTATACTGGTCCTAATTGGCTGGCTGGCTAGAGGCTTCTTTATGGCGGCTGAAATTTCATTATTCGTTCGTGTAGTGGTTGGTATTGTTGCCGCGGCGGTAGTAATGCTCTTCGGGATAGTGATTAGAGATAGGATAGCTCAGGCCAAGAAAGATGACTTTAAGGAGGTGGACAAATGATTGTTGTTACTACATGCAAGATACAGGGAAAGACAATCACCAGCACTGTGGGGCTGGTCAAAGGCAGTACCATTCGGGCAAGGCATGTGGGCAGGGATATTATGGCTGGGCTTCGGGGGATAGTGGGTGGCGAGATAAGAGAATACACCAAGATGATGGCCGAGGCGCGGGAGGAATCCCTCCAGAGGATGATAGCAGATGCTGAGGAGAAGGGGGCTAGCGCTGTGGTCGGCATGAGGCTTGGCACTTCAATGGTGATGCAGAATGCGGCTGAGGTGGTAGCCTACGGGACTGGAGTCGTCCTGGAATAGATTTAGCTCCTGTTCGGTTACCAGTTGCCTTCCTCGGCTTGTGCCAACTGCTAAATTCTGCTAAATTAAATGTAGCTTTTTGGGGCCGTAGTTCAGCTGGGAGAACGTTTGACTGGCAGTCAAAAGGTCGAGGGTTCGAGTCCCTCCGGCTCCACCAGGGGTATCAATAGGCAGAACTTCCGCTACTCGCTTGTAAGTAAAAAGCCAAAGCCGAAAGCAGGTTAAACAAAACATGCCCTAGCTCTCATCCTAGCCGGGGCAGTATGTAATCTCAGGTCACCAGAAGTGGCAGACACTTCCCTCTTGGGTAAAGAGCCTCACCTAGTTTAGGTGGCAAGTATCGGCTCACCTTGCCTGGGAACCTCGGTGGTTCATACCAGCCCCCGTGCCGGCTTAAAATCTCCTATTATGGCACCGTCTTTAAGCCTGGCTATCGTTTGTCTGAGACGATACTGCTGAACTCACCCTGACCATGAGCCAGGGTGAACTCAGAGCCGGTGAGCCTGGCAGTTATCCCCGAGGTTCCCAGACTCTTGTTTAAGTCGCTCTCGGCTTTACCATTACTACAAGAGTTAGTGTGTTCTGTTGAACACTTATATCGATGAACTCTATATCAACTTCTCCATTGTTACCTGTTGCTGTTTGGGTTAGCTGGATTTGCAGGCTATCAATTGCCTGTGTGATAGCGTCAGCGATTAGGTCTTGGGATAATATGTTAGTATTGATTACTTCCACCACGGGTTTGCCTTCCTGGATGCTGACTTGTACCGTTACTTTAGTCGTAATCCCCACCCCAAATTGGATTTCAGTTGCTATGGTATTATCTTCCTGCAAGTCTATATAGACATCCCCTACTTCCAGTATTATACCGGCCGCTATTCTAGCTCCGACTAGTAATTTTGCAGCCTGGTCATTAACTGTTGTTTCGGTTAAGACTAGGCTTATCTCTCTGCTCTCACCTGTGGTGGAAACATAGGTTAGAGCTTCCTGCAGCGTTTCTATTGCTTGCTCGAAGCTTGAGGCTGACGGCCCGGCAGGTGGCGTTGTTGTCGTTGGTGTTGGTGTTGGTGTTGGTGTCGGTGTTGGTGTTGTCGTCGTTGGTGGTGTTGTTGTCGTTGGTGTTGTTGTCGTCGTCCCACAAGTACAAGCAGCAAGTAACGGCAGTAAGACAAGTATCGCTGCCATCATAAACCAGGCACACTTTTTCATGGTTTGCTTTACCTCCGTAGACATTAGAATAATTTAATTACACATCGTAAAAGCTCACTTTTTCAAGGTTTGCTTCACCTCCGTAGCCATTAGAATAATTTAGTTACACATCGTAAAATGTAAACCCTCTTAATACCATATTCTTATTAAATTGTCAAGTCGAGTCTTTCATACCACAATTTAACCCAGAACAAGTACAAGTTACTGAGAATAACAATTGGCACTCTTTATCTCTGAGACCCATGGTTTTGGGACGTCAACCTGAGCGACCGGTTTCTAACTAAGCCTATCACCATACCTCATGGCATGTGAGGCAGGTATCATTAGTAGCCCCGGTATGGTCTTCGGTGTCTGGTTGCGCATATGATGTGCCAGCGCCATGGCAATTCAGACATTGGGCATACAGCCCGGCTGCGCCGTGTGTTGTTATCG
>DAOWHE010000076.1 GCA_030641585.1 Dehalococcoidales bacterium
ATCCGGGTCCAGAATATCTTGGCTGCAACCAGTCCTCCAACTAGAGCACCTATGAGCACCTGAATTATCAGACTGCCCGTCCCCGGATCAATATAGGCGGGGGGCGTTAGTCCCTGATAAAACAAATGAGAAAGTAACAAGTCACCAACCTATTTATCGCTTTTTACTGAATTTAACTCCAATCTTGCCGACCAGCTTTTCTACTTCCTCAAGGTCATTGCAGTAGTCCACCAGGGTTTTGCCGCTAATGACTTTCCTGAGATGGAGGTCAACCAGTGCCTCATCCAGTGAAATCATGCCTATCTCCCGGTGAGTGCGAATTACATTGGGTAACTGATAGATTTTACCATCGCGCAGCAGGTTTTTCACCGGCGTATTAGCCAGCATGACCTCAACGGCGGCTATTCTACCGGAACCATCGGCTCTAGGCACCAGTGTCTGGCACAGCACACCAACCAGTAGCGAAGCCAGCCGTGCTTGGGCCAGGGAGCGTTCGTGAGGGGGGAAGAGGTCTATTATTCTCTCCATTGCCTGATGAGTGCTGGGGGCATGACTGGTAGATAGTATCAGGTGCCCGGTTTCAGCCACGTTTAGCACCGCTGCTGCCGTATCAAAGTCCCTCATCTCGCCTACCAGAATTACATCCGGGTCCTGCCTCAAGATGTGCTTCAGCGCTTGGCCAAAAGACAGCGTATCAACGCCTAGCTGACGCTGGGTTATAGCACAGTTAATAGAGGGGTAGACATATTCTATTGGGTCTTCAACGGTGACTATGTGGCGGCTCTCGTTAAGGTTCAGGTGATTTATCATAGCCGCCAGAGTGGTGGTTTTGCCACTCCCGGTCGGCCCGGTAACTATTACTAACCCTCTTTTCTTTGAAACAAGCTGCTTGCATATCTGCGGTAGCTCCAGCTCATCTATAGTGGGCACTTCTGGTGGCAGCAGACGCACCGCCAGGCTGATAGCCCCACGCTGCTGAGCGGCATTACACCGAAAGTAGCCAAGTCCAGCTACACTATAGCTGAAATCAAGCTCCAGATGCTCGGCGAAATGCTCCCTCTCCTTAGGAGTATTTATCTGAGAAAAAGCCTCGTCTACGTCGGCGGCACTTATTGGCTGCAAGCCATTAGCCGACTGTAGACTGCCATTGATGCGGAATAGTGGTGGTCTAGCTACCACCAGATGGACATCAGAGGCCTCCCTTGATTTAGCTGCTTTAAGTAACGAAAGAATATCCATGCCTTGCCTCTCTTAAACTATCCTAAACTAACTATTGAATACTACACCTTATTTTAACTTCCTGCAACCCCCTAAATGGGCTAATTTGATAAGAAAATAGTCATGGGAAATTAGTCCTATATCTACTAACGGGATTCGGCACTCTTTGTCAGGCTCAAGCCACCGATAACTCCGGTTCCCATTTATTTAAGGAGAAACTCAAATATAAAAGTCTCGCTAATAGATAAGATAACAACTGTAGGGAATCGGCCGCTGCTTCTCAAGGCTCTGGCATAGATGAAAATAGCAGCCTCATCCGGGGCTTGACCCCTTATAGTAGTAGAATCACCGCCATAATTTATGCCATATAGGTTTATACTCGTTGGTAGCAGGTTTACTATCTCTCTCAGGTCTTTATCAGTCTTGTCAAGCCCCTGTTCCAGGCTGGCAAGCGTGTCATTAAGAATGACATCATCGGTTTTTACGAGTTCAAGCCGGGTTTGTATCGGTTGAGCCTGCTCCGGGATTGCTGCTATTGCTTCAGTCTGCTCAGAAATGGCGCTCCTAATAGGCACTATTTGAGAACGAATTGTATCCATTTGAGCATTCAGTGTATTCACCTGAGAAAGCAATTCAGTCGTCTCGGCGTTGGTATCCTGGATGAGGAGCCCCACAAAGGCGAGGGCACCAATGCCGACTACGATGGCGACCGGAGTAAAGACTCTAGCTAAACTGACGCCCGGAGGACGATAGACCTCAGGCAGGGCATTAACATCTACTATTGAGTAATAAGCTTCCTCTCCTCTGGGCAGATGCCCCTTGAGAGCCAGCCCCATATTAACCATAAACTGGCAAGGACTAAATACGGGGGGGGCCTCCAGCGGCGATGGTAATGCTGAGATAGGATGCTCGGATTTGCCAACGAGAGATTGCCAGCTATCTGGTGCCTCGGCCAGGTCACCACAGACGAATACGGGCACAGATGAATCCAGCGGCTTTTCCGGGTTGCTGGAATCATAGAAAGCTGTAGTCCTATTAAGCTCTTCGGCAATAGCTGGTAGCCTGTCTTCTAGAGATACGGCATCGGTGGGCAGAGACAGGCTGCGGATTACCTCGGGGATTCTATCTACCATGACCACAATGTCAAGGTAGCTTAAGCGTGCATTAATGATTATTGCTCTGGGTTCATTGGCGCATCGGCACAGGGCTAAAGGCGCCAGGTCCATTATGTATGGCTTAAGACCAGCCTTGTTAAGCGTCCTCACTAAGGAGTCGGTTGAATTTCGGGGATAGGCAACTAGGAAAAGACGCATTTCCCCCTTCGGCGCCGGAATTGGCTGGTAGGAAAGATAAACCTCCTCCAGGGGTAGTGGTATCACTCGTACGGCTTCATTCTTTACTGCCTCAGGAAGTAAGGCTTGAGGCAGTTCGGGCAAGGAAATGATACGAAATATGGAATTAAGCCCGCTTAAACCGACCATAACCTTCTTTGTCCTAACTCCCTGTAGCTCAAGGAGCTCCTTAATGCTATCAGCTACCCGGTCTTCATCGAGGATGACCCCGTCGCTGACCAGACTTGGCTCAAGGAGCAGACTGGCCCACTTTTCTATCTGCTTATTACCCTTGGTCACCAGCAGCTTTATGTCGGTATCTTCAATATATAGGGTAACCTTTTCAGCCATATTATTCACCTTCACCTTGGTAGGTATAGAGCATCAGATTGATAGTGGCTGATGATTTCTTCTGTTCTTCCATTTGTTCTTCTATTTCCGCTATCTTCTCAGCGGCTAATCCTGCGGCTAATCCTACTGCTAATTCTTCTACCAATCCCGCTACTGAGCCCGCCATCTTTTCTTCTATTAATTGAGCGATATACTTATTCAGCAAGCCCGCTATATCCTGCGGCAGTGCCCCCGCTATTCCTCCCCCTAGTAACTCCGCGATATCTTCCCCCAGCAACTCCACCAAAACTTCTTCTAGGGATTCATCTTCTCCTACTGCCAGTATCAAGTCAGCAATCTCTTGTGCCAGTGGTGCTACTATCTTAGCTACTATTGGCCCCTTTATATGTTC
>DAOWHE010000033.1 GCA_030641585.1 Dehalococcoidales bacterium
GTGTGTCCTCCCTGGGTAGTTGTCATTCTGCCATAAACGTTATTATCAATCACCATGACCGGGGCTAAGGCACACGAGCCAAAACAGTCAATCATTTCCAGGGTGTACTCTAAGTCCTCAGTAGTCTCTCCCGGCTTGATACCCAACTGCTTCTCCACCTCACGGAGGACATGTGCCCCGCCTCGCACATGGCAGGCGGTGCCGCGACATACCTTGACTGTTCGCTTGCCGGTAGGAGTAAACTTGAACTGAGCATAGAAGGTGCTAACCGCATAGACGGTGCTATTGGATAGTTTGAGGAAGTTGGCGATTGCTTCCATAGACTCTTCCGGCAGGTAGCCGAACCTCTCCTGGACTTCCTGGAGGAGGGGAATGAGGTTGCTTCTCTCTTTACTGTATCGGGATAGAATATCGTCCAGCTGCTCCTTGACGTTGGCCTCCACAGGCTTGCCGGTATCGGTCATCATCACCAAATAATAGTCTATTTCTCTTGTATGTTCAAGTTAATGAACCCGGCCATCTATTGAGATATATTTACCTATGTGATATGATTACTCGTAGCTATATTCAAGATTTATTTAGGAGATGCGGTAGTTTAATTGACAACTAATGATAAACTGGATGGCCTGACCAGGCTAAAGAAACAGGCTGAGGCCGGTGGTGGTAAAGAGCGTACCGAGCGGCAGCAGGCACAGGGGAAGCTAGCTGCTCGGGAAAGGCTTGAGCTTTTGCTTGACCCGGGAAGCTTTAATGAGCTGGGCACCCTTATCAGCCACCGGGCAACTGACTTCGGGCTAGCTGAGCAAAAGTACCTGGGCGATGCTGTAGTTAGCGGCAGCGGCAAGATAGACGGCCGGCCGGTTTTTATCTATTCCCAGGATTTTACTGTTCTTGGCGGCTCAATATCTGAGGTGGTGGGGCAAAAGGTCTGCCAGGCTATGGATATGGCTCTTAGCAGTGGTGTGCCGATAATTGCCATATATGACTCCGGTGGGGCGCGCATTCAAGAGGGTGTGGCCAGCCTTAGTGGCGTCGGTGAAATGCTGCTCAGGAATACCCTGTGCTCGGGGGCCATCCCGCAGTTATCAGTAGTAGTCGGGCCAAGCGCTGGCGGTGCCGTTTACTGCCCGGCGATAACCGACTTTGTCTTTATGGTTAAGGGGATAAGCCAGATGTATATCACCGGGCCTGATGTGGTGAAGGCGGTTACCGGCGAGGAAATAAGCCATCAGGAGCTGGGTGGGGCCGAGGTCCATGCTCGGAAAAGTGGCGTTTCGCACTTCATAGCTGACAGTGAAGCCGAGTGCTTTAAGATGGTGCGCCGACTGCTCAGTTTTTTGCCCCAGAGCTACAAGGCTGGCCTGTCTAAAGTTAAGCCTAAAGTTAAGCCTAGTGACGACCCTGAGCGGACTGATGAGAACTTGCTTGGCTTGATACCGGATGACCCTAAGAAGGCTTACGATATGATGAAGCTAATCACAAGCGCGGTTGACAGTGGCGACTTTATGGAGGTGCACCAGCATTTTGCCCCCAATATTATCGTTGGTTTTGCTCGCCTGGATGGTCAGCCGGTGGGCATTGTCGCCCAGCAGCCAGCCTGTTTGGCCGGCGTTATTGATATTGACGCCTCAGTTAAGGCGGCTAGGTTTGTTCGCTTCTGCGATGCATTTAACATTCCCCTGGTCAGCTTTGTTGATGTCCCCGGCTTTATGCCTGGCTCAGCGCAGGAGCACCACGGTATCATCCGCCATGGTGCCAAGCTTATCTACGCCTATGCCGAAGCCACGGTACCCAAGGTTACCGTTATCACCCGCAAGGCTTATGGAGGCGCCTATATCGTGATGAGCTCTAAGCACCTGCGTGGTGACATCAACTACTCCTGGCCCACCGGAGAGATTGCTGTCATAGGAGCCGAAGGGGCGGTGAATATCATCTTTAGAAGGGCTATTGCCCAATCAGATAAACCGGCTGAGACACGGCAGAAGTTGGTCAGTGAATACAGGGGGAAATTTGATAACCCTTATACGGCAGCCGCCTTGGGCTATATTGATGATGTCATTGACCCCAGGCAGACACGCCCCAAATTAATTAAGGCGCTTGAGACGCTAAAGGATAAGGACCAGAGTAACCCACCCAAGAAGCACGGCAATATTCCGCTGTAAAGGGGAATGATAGCAATGGAGAAAAACCGGCTAAAAATTACCGACCTTACCCTGCGTGACGGGCACCAGTCACTGCTGGCAACACGAATGCGCATCGAGGATATGGTAGCTGTTGCCCCGAAGATGAATAAAGCCGGCTTTTACTCTATGGAGGTCTGGGGTGGTGCCACCTTTGATGTGCCCACCAGATTCCTTAATGAAGACCCATGGCAGAGGCTGCGCACACTAAAGAAGCTGGTGCCGGATACCCCGCTCCAGATGCTGCTCCGGGGGCAGAACCTGGTCGGTTATCGCAACTACGCCGATGATGTCGTTTCCGCTTTTGTTCATCATGCTGCTGAAGCTGGTGTTGACATCTTCAGGGTTTTTGATGCCGTAAATGACGAGCGTAACTTTGAGACTGCGCTTTTAGCGATTAAAGAGTGCGGCAAACATGCCCAGCTGACACTGTGCTACTCGCTGACCGAGCCGAAGATGGGTGGGCCGGTTTATAATCTTGACTATTATGTAAAAAAGGCGCTGAAATTCCAGGACATGGGAGCCGACAGCCTGTGTATCAAGGATATGGCTGGGCTTATATCTCCTGATGATGCCTATACGTTGATTAAAGCGCTTAAAGAAGTATTAAAGATACCAGTGCAACTGCACACTCACTACACCAGCGGCATGGCGTCTATGAGCTGCCTCAAGGCTATTGAGGCCGGGGTAGATATTATTGATACTGCTCTGGCTCCCTTTGCCCTGCGCTCGTCACATCCGGCCGTTGAGCCTATTGTTGTCGCTCTTCAAGGAACACCCCGAGACACCGGGCTTGATTTGGCTCAACTGCTCAAGCTGGGGCAGTATTTTGAATCTATAGCCCCCAAGTACCGCGACTTCATGAGTAGCAATAGAATGTCGGTTATTGATACCGCGGTGCTGATGCACCAGGTTCCCGGTGGCATGATATCCAATTTGTTAGCTCAGCTCAAAGAGGCTAATGCCTTGGACCGTCTTGATGAGGTCTATGAGGAGCTACCGCGAGTTAGAAAAGAGCTGGGTTACCCGCCTCTGGTGACGCCTACCAGCCAGATTGTCGGCATTCAGGCGGTTCAGAATGTCCTATTTGGCCGCTACAAGGTAATATCAGCCCAGGTAAAGGACTATTGCTATGGGCTAGATGGACGGTCGCCGGCCCCGGTTGACCCGGAGGTTCAGAAAGTGGTGCTTAAGGGCTATGAACGAGGAGAAACTCCGATTACCTGCCGGCCGGCGGATGTAATTGAGCCGGAGCTAGAGAAGGCTTATGAGGCGACCAAGGACATTGCCCAGGATATTGGTGATGTGCTCATCTACGCCCTTTATCCCACCACCGGCATGCGCTTCCTCAGGTGGAAGTATGGACTGGAGACGCCGCCCCCCGAAACAAAGGCAAAGACCCTGGAGGATGTAAGGCGTGAGGAAGAGCTTATTGCCAGGGCAAAGGCGGGCAAGCTGGTGGAGAAGGGGGTATATGTCGGGGTTGATACAGCTGGTGCTCCACCAAAAGAGGCTCCAGTAGGTGCTTCCATCGTGGACCCGCCACCGACAGAAGCTAAGGCTGGTGAGACGGCCATAGTGGCGCCAATGCCAGGCATGATATTACACTACCAGGCAAAGGTAGGCGATAAGGTCAAAGCTGGCGATACCGTAGTCGTCTTGGAAGCGATGAAGATGGCTATTGACCTGCCAGCACCAGTTAGTGGACGGGTTAAAGCTATAAATTTCAAAAGTGGTGACCGTGTTGCCAGAGACGATGTCCTGGCTATCATTGGTTAGCTTCGAGTCCAGTAAGAGTGAGTGCTCATTGGGTAAGACGTTAGCTGAGAAAATCTTAAGTGAAAAGTCCCAGGGTGATGCTCACTCAGGAGCTTTTGTTGTTGCCAAGGTAGACTTGGTCTTTGCTCAGGATACCACCGGGCCACTGACAGTAAGGGAGTTTCAGACTAGCGGCTTTAAGCGTCTGGCCAATCCAGAAAAAACCGTTCTGTTTCTTGACCATGCCGCCCCCAGTCCCAATCAGCAGCTGTCTGCCGACCATATTCTGCTGCGCCAGTTTTCTCGGCAGAGCGGCTGCCTGATATTTGACGTGGGGGAGGGTGTCTGCCACCAGTTGGTAGCTGAATCTCTGGCAAAACCGGGCGATGTCATTGTTGGCGCTGACTCACATACGGTAACTGCTGGCGCTCTTGGCGCCTTTGCCACCGGAATGGGCTCTTCTGATGTGGCTGTTGCCTTTGGTCTGGGTAAAACCTGGCTCAAGGTTCCAGAGACCATTAAGGTGGTGGTCTCAGGCAGTTTTCCTGAAGGCGTCTCGGCTAAAGACCTGGCTCTTCACCTTATCGGGCAGCTCGGTGCCGATGGTGCTACCTATAAGGCGCTGGAGTTTGGCGGTGACAGTGTAGTAAAGATGTCTATACCTGGGCGTCTTACCATAGCCAGTATGGCAGTAGAAGCCGGAGCCAAGGTAGGGCTTTTCCCATCAGATGAGGTTACTCAGGATTATCTGGCAGAGCAGGGCCGGAGTGACCACTACCAGCCTGTTTCCCCAGATGCCGATGCCAGCTATGAGAAGATAATCAATATTGATGTCTCTCGCCTTGAGCCGATGGTATCTCAACCCCACGCTGTGGATAATACGGCTCTGGCCAGGCAGCTTAAAGGGATTGAAATTCAGCAGGTGTTCATCGGCACCTGTACTAATGGGCGCCTTGAGGACCTAGCAGTGGCGGCGACTATCTTAAAGGGCAAAAAACGCCACCCTGATACCAGGCTGATAGTCGCCCCGGCTTCACGGGAGGTCCTGCTGGGGGCTATTGAGGCCGGCTATATTGCTACCCTGCTCGAAGCTGGGGCGGTTATCTTACCACCCGGCTGTGGGGCTTGTTTGGGGCTGCATCAGGGGGTGCTGGCTGATGGTGAGTCTTGCCTGTCCACGGCTAACCGAAACTTTAAGGGGCGAATGGGTAACCCTGATGCCTTTATCTATCTGGGCAGTCCGGCTACGGCGGCGGCAACGGCTATCACTGGTGAAATCACTGACCCCCGAGAGGTGATGTAGATTTTAGGCAGAAAAGTATGCTCCAAAAACAATTTAGATGCCAGGAGTAAAAATATTCCTCCGAGAGGTAATTTAGATGCTTTGCGGCCGAGCCTTTAAGTTTGGCGATGGTATCTCTACTGACCACATTACGCCGGGGCGGCTGGCTCATCTGAGGAGTAACCTTCCCGAGCTGGCCAAGCACGTTCTGGAAGATGCCGAGCCGACTTTTGTTTCCCGGGTAAGGGCCGGGGATTTGATTGTTGCCGGCTCAAACTTCGGGCTTGGCTCAAGTCGGGAACATGCGCCGCTGGTTATCAAAAAGGTTGGAGTAAGTGCTGTACTGGCTAAATCAGTTGCCCGCATATTCTTTAGAAACGCTATCAACCTGGGCCTGCCGGTGCTGCTCTGTGATACTGACAAGATAAATGACGGTGATGAGCTGGAGATAGACCTGGCGGCAGGTGTCGTCAAGGATAAAACCAATGGTAGCCGGCTCACCTTCAAAAAGATTCCTGAAGTGATGCTCCGTATCCTTAATGAGGGTGGGCTTATCCCGTATATTAAGAAGTACGGCGACTTTAGGCTGTAGTGGTGAATTACGCCAAGGAGATGTCTTTATGAGCTACAGGGTTACCCTCATTCCCGGTGACGGCATAGGGCCTGAGATAACCGAGGCGACGAGGCGGGTTCTGGAAGCAACCGGGGTTGCCATTAGCTGGGATGTGGTTCATGCCGGTGCTGATGTCCAGGAGGAGTTTGGCACACCGCTGCCGGAGCATGTACTCCAGTCCATCAGGAAAAACAGGGTCGCCCTTAAGGGCCCGGTTACTACCCCGGTAGGCTCTGGTTTTAGAAGTGTAAATGTTGCCATGCGCAAGGCGCTGGACCTTTATGTCTGCCTTCGCCCGTGCAAGAGCTACCACGGAGTCCCGACACCCTATAAAGATGTGGACATTGTTATTGTCAGAGAAAACACAGAAGACCTGTATGCTGGTATTGAATTTGAGAAGGGGACCCCACAGGCGGGGGAGCTAATAAAACTGCTTGCCAAAACACATGGCGTAGCGGTTAGGGCCGACTCAGGCTTTAGTATAAAGCTGATTTCCGAGACAGGTAGCCGAAGAATTGTCCACTTTGCCTTTTCTTATGCCCGTGCCAATAAAAGAAAGAAGGTAACGGCGGTACATAAAGCCAACATTATGAAATTCTCAGACGGATTATTCTTGTCAGTTGCCCGCGAGGTAGCCAAGGAATATCCTGATATTGAATTTGAGGATAGGATTGTCGATAACATGACCATGCAGCTGGTTAAAAAGCCACAGCAGTTTGATGTCATCGTCGCCCCCAATCTTTATGGCGATATATTATCTGACCTGTGCGCCGGGCTGGTTGGCGGACTGGGGTTAGCCCCGGGAGCCAACATTGGTGATAAGGCTGCCCTCTTTGAGCCGACACACGGCAGTGCCCCTAAATATAAGGGCTTAAACAAGGCCAATCCCATGGCAATGATGCTCTCCGGGGTGATGATGCTCCGCCACATTGGAGAGGAAGATACTGCTGACCGGCTGGAGAAGGCAATAGCCGATGTCATCGCCGAGGGCAAAAATGTTACCTATGACTTAAAGCCTGAGGCGGAACGGGCTCAGGCGATGGGCACCTCCGAGGTAGCCGATGCCGTGATTGAAAAACTAAGAGAGCGAGGTAGCTAAACATCAAGATTAGCGTTATCGGTGCCGGAAATGTCGGCTCAAGTCTGGCTCAGCGCCTGGCTGAGAAGGGCTACGGCGATATAGTTTTGCTGGACATAATAGAGGGTCTGCCTCAAGGCAAAGCCCTGGATATACTTCAGTCGGCATCTATCCTTGGCTTTAACTCCTGTCTTACCGGAACTAATAACTACCGGGATACGGCTAACTCGGAGGTGGTGGTTATTACCTCAGGCGCCGGTAGAAAACCGGGCATGAGTCGGGATGAGCTGCTAAAAACGAATGTGACAATCATTTCTGAGGTTACCCGCAATGTAGTTGACCACTCGCCCGACGGCATCATCATTATGGTTACCAATCCGGTAGATGCCATGACCTATCTGGCTCTTAAGGTCAGCGGTTTTCCACGAAGTAGAGTCTTAGGTCTATCCGGCGTTCTGGATAGTGCCCGCCTTTCTGGCTTTATCGCCTCAGAGACTGGCGCGCCGGCCTCTGAGGTGTCTGCCCTCGTTCTGGGGGAGCACGGCCAGAATATGGTTATTATTCCCCGGCTGGCTACTGTTAAAGGCAGGCCGCTAACCGAAATTCTACCTCAGGAGGCCATTAATCGGCTGGTAGAGCGCACTATAAATGGTGGCGCCGAGATTGTCGGCTTGCTTAAAACCGGCAGCGCCTTCTATACCCCGTCAGCAGCGGCGGCTTGCATGGTTGAGGCGATAGTCCTGGATAAGAAGAAAATCATGCCCTGTGCTGCTTATCTTCAGGGGGAATACGGCATAAAAGATACCGTTATCGGTGTCCCGGTAAAACTGGGTAAAAACGGCATTGAGCAAATTATAGAGCTAGCGCTAACCGATGATGAGAAAAAAGCCCTTCAAAGCTCCGCCGAGGTGGGGAGGGGGCTCATAGATAGTATGAGATTAAGTTAGGCTGTTAGTAAGATGAGTTCTCACATTGTAGTTTACCTAGACCAAAACTATCTGAGTTACATGGCAAAGTATATCAAAGAAGAATGACACTAGACCTTTGGGTAGTAGGAAAGGGCTATCCCCTTCTTGGGTAGTATTCCTCTCCTTTGAATGAGTATATACTAAAGGAGAGTCTAAGAGAGGCGAATACGGGGCCCCCGCAAAAACAAAGTTTTTGTGGGGTAAGAAGCCTCTCTTCTAAAACCAATTACCCTTCCCCTCCTCAAATACCAAGGGGAAGGGGATAAAGGGGATGGGGTTACAATAAATTAGATAAGGTAGATAAACCCCAGATGAGAGAAATCAAAGCCAAAGATATAACCAAAGCCGTTGCCCAACTCTGCCAGCAGGCTAACTTTGAGCTGGGTGGGGATGTCTTATTAGCTCTAAGAGACGCCCGGCAGAATGAAGAATCGCCGCTGGGCAAAGAGGTTTTAGGCCAGCTTATAGAGAATGCCCGCATTGCTCAAGAAGAGAGGTTGCCGCTATGTCAGGACTGCGGCACGGCGGTGGTCTTCCTTGAGGTAGGTCAGGAAGCCCGTATTAGCGGCGGTGACCTTTATGCTGCGGTGGCAGAGGGGGTGCGCCAGGGCTATACTCAGGGCTATCTGCGAAAATCTATGGCAAGCCAACCTTTCTCAGCCAGAATAAATACAGGTGATAACACCCCGCCGGTTATTCATACCGAGATAGTTCCCGGTGATAAGCTCAGGATTATGCTCATGCCCAAGGGGGGTGGTGCTGAAAATATGAGCATACTGGCTATGCTAAAACCGGGTGCCGGCCGGCAGGGCATTATTGAGCGGGTGGTTAAAGCTGTTGATACCGCCGGTGGTAATTCCTGTCCACCCTTAATTATTGGTCTGGGTATCGGCGGCACTGCTGAGAAGGCAATGCTTGAGGCTAAAAGAGCACTACTGCGCCCGGTAGGTAAGCCTAACCCTGACCCTGAGGTTGCCCGGCTTGAGAAAGAAATCCTGGTTAGGGTCAATGCTCTGGGTATCGGACCGCTGGGTCTTGGTGGCACGATTACCGCCCTGGCGGTGCACGCCGAGGTTATGCCTACCCACATTGCCAGCCTGCCGCTAGCCGTTAACCTCCAATGCCACAGCGCCCGACATAAAGAGGTGGTACTGTAAATGGACGTTATGCCTATCACCTCACCAATTGAGGCTGAAGTAATAGAAAGACTGACCGTGGGCACCAGAGTACTCATCTCCGGGGTAGTCTATACCGCCCGCGACGCCGCTCATCAGAGGCTGGTTCAGGTGCTTAATAGGGATGATAGCTTGCCCTTTGACATTAATGGTCAAACCCTGTACTACATGGGGCCATCCCCCCCCAGACCGGGGCAGGTTATCGGTTCGGCTGGCCCCACCACCAGTGGTCGTATGGACACCTATACCCCACCGCTTATTGCTGCCGGGCTTAGAGCTATGATTGGCAAGGGCAACCGCTCACTGGAGGTAAGAGAGGCTATCAAAAAATATAAGACTGTGTATTTGGTCGCTATAGGTGGCACCGGTGCTTTGCTTTCAAGAGCCATTAAGAAGGCGGAGGTTATTGCCTATCCTGACCTGGGCGTTGAGGCAATTATGCGGCTTGAGGTAAAGGACCTGCCGGCTATTGTCGCCAACGATATTTATGGCGGTGACCTATTTGAGCAGGGCAGAGCCAGATACAGAAAGAGAAGATATTAAAGGAGAGTCAAAGAGAGGCGAAGCCTCTCTTATAAGAACAATTCCCTCCTCCTTATAACAGAGAGGCTTATATGGGGAGTCTAAGAGGGGCTAACGCCCCTCTTCCATAACCACCTCCCCCTCTCCTTCAAAGGAGAGGGGGATTAAGGGGGTGAAGTTGGTAAGTAATATCAAAAGGTTATGGAGGAGAAGAAGATGGA
>DAOWHE010000083.1 GCA_030641585.1 Dehalococcoidales bacterium
GCTTCATAAAACCCCAAAGAGAAAGGCTCACTCTTTACATAAATAATGCTCCCATAACCTTAAGCACCTTTCCCAAAAAAATTATCGGCAATGTTCTCTTAGCCATGGTCTCCAGCCTGAAAGGGGTATCAGAAGTAAGGAGCCTTGACATCTCTATAAGAAGACAGCCGGATAAGACAGATTGAGCTATTTTGTCACCTTGTCTTAACAAGAGGATAACTATACTTGGCTAAAAAGAGGGTAGAAAAACCGAAACGTCCCTTTACCAGGCGCCAGCTTTCCCGGTGGCAGCAGCAGAAGAGAAGACAGCGGTTTATCATTGGTATAGGTATTTCCATTGCTGCCGTTATCACCGGGCTTATTGGCACTGGAATTTATTTAGAGTATAAGCCGCTCAATCAAACCGTAATTGAGGTGAACGATACCAAATTTAATATGGATTACTATATAAAAGCGCTTAAATATCTCGCTGGTGGTCAATCTGCCCAGTATATTGAGTTCTTGCTTGAGCCGGTATTAGAAAGTATTGAGCACAACGAACTCATCAGGCAGAGAGCCTTAGAATTAGGTATCAGCATTAGTGATAAGGAAGTTGACGATGAGCTAAAAAACCGTGACCTGCCCCATAATCAGGCAGTCAGTGACATAGTTAGAGTACAGCTACTACTTGATAAGCTGAGGGAAGAGTATTTTGAGCCACAGGTGCCACTGTCTACCGAGCAGAGACATATAATGGCCATGTTCCTGGAAAGCCAAAGCCAGGCGGCTGAGGTTAAAGCCAGGCTTGAGGCTGGTGAGGATTTTACCCAGCTGGCCGGCGAGCTTTCCCTGGACAGCCTTACCAGGGAAAATAATGGCGACCTTGGCTGGCGGCCCCAGGGGGTTCTGGCAGAGCTACTTGATACCTTGTTACTTGAGAACCATATCTTCAGCTCTGAGGTAGGAGTAATAAGCCAGCCGCTCTATGATGAGGAGAAAGCCAAGAGCCTGGGATACTGGCTGATTCGGGTCTTGGAAAGGAAAGAAGAGGCAGATGAAGCCCGCGTTCAGGCAATACTGCTGGCTAACGAAGAAGTGGCACAGAGTATAAAAGCCAGGCTTGATGATGGCGATGACTTTGACCAACTGGCAAGCTCGCATTCCCAGTTACCCGGTGCTGATGAAGATAAAGGTGACATGGGCTGGCTCACCCCGGATAGTATGAGCCAGGCCATTGATGATTTTGTCTTTGCCTCCGAGACTGAACTGAATATGGTCAGTGGGATAATTAGCGATGAAGAGGCCACTACCACTGGTGGCTACTGGCTGTTTAAGGTTCTGGGTAGTGGTACTAGGGAGCTTGCTGATGAGGATAGGAATTCGCTGGTAGCTCAGGCCATGAATGATTGGCTGGCATTGCTCATGGATGACCCGGAAAACAAGGTCATAAGTTATCTGGATGATGAGATGAAGGCATTTGCAGTAGGCAAAGCCTAGGCAGGATAAAACCAGGCCAGGGGTGCTAAAACAATGAAGAAACAGAGCGTCGGGATCGGCTTAATGGGGCTGGGGGTAGTTGGCGGGCAGGTAGCCAGAGTATTAATAGAAAAGGCAGAAATTCTGGCCGGGCAGGTCGGTTGTCCCCTTGTCCTTAGAAAGATAAAGGTATTGGAGTCGGACCTATCCCGGCCACAGGCGAAGGAGATGGGGCCTCAGCTTTTTACCACCGATGATAAGGAATTTTTTACCACACCTGAAATGGATATAGTGGTTGAGGCAATCGGGGGTGAGAATCCAGCCCTTAAGTATCTGAGAAGGGCGCTCTCGGCGGGTAAGCATGTAGTTACCTCTAACAAAGAGGTTATTGCCAAGTATGGGGCAGAGCTAATGGCTTTAGCCCAACAAAATAACGTCGGTCTGCGTTATGAAGCCAGCGTCGGTGGTGGTATTCCCCTGATAGCCCCTTTTCGGCGTGACCTGGTGGCTAATGAGATACGGGGCATTTATGCCATAATAAACGGGACTACCAATTATATTCTCACCAGGATGTCACAGGAGAACACGGACTTTGTCTCGGTTCTTGGACAGGCACAAAAGCTAGGCTATGCCGAAGCCGACCCCAAAAATGATATAGAGGGCATAGATGCCGCCTACAAGCTGGCTATTCTGGCCTCTTTAGCCTTCCAGAGTCAAATCCGACCGGATGATATCTACCGTGAGGGGATTTCGCGGCTCAGCAGCCGTGATTTCCGCTATGCCAGAGAGCTGGGCTTTGCCATAAAGCTGCTGGCCATAGCTAAACGGAGTGATAAGGCAATTGAAGTCCGGGTTCACCCGGCTTTTGTTCCAGAAGACTCCTTTCTGGCTAAGGTTAGTGGTGTTTATAATGCGGTTCTGGTTGATGGTGACCTTATGGGCAAGGTAATTTTCCTCGGTGAGGGCGCCGGTCCCCTGCCTACCAGCAGTGCTGTTATCGCTGATGTTGTCTCAGCAGCACGAGATATTGTCTCTGGTGTTGGCTCTGGAGCCGTGCGGCAACTTAAGCCGGATAAAACCATTAAGCCGATGACCGAGATTGAGACACGCTACTACATCAGGATGAATGTTGCTGACTGCGCTGGAGTCCTGGCTCAGATTTCCAATGTTTTAGGTAACCATAATATCAGCATTTCTTCGGTTATCCAGAAGGAGGCTGATGAGCTGCTTGAGACGGCGGAAATTGTTATCATGACCCATCCAGCTAAAGAAGCGGCAGTAGTGCAGGCCCTTGAGGAGCTTAAAACACTAGAGGTGGTTAAGGAGATAAATAACTTTATCCGGGTTGAGGTCTAAACTAGATGGCTATAATGAAAGCCGGAGTTCTAGCTAGGTATAAGGACTTTCTGCCGATTACGCCTGATACCCCTCTGTTTACGCTAGGCGAGGGGGATACCCCTCTGGTCAGGTCTCGCCAGTTGGAGAAGGAGATTGGCTGCCGGGAGCTCTATTTTAAGCTGGAAGGGTGCCAGCCTACCGGCTCATTTAAAGACCGGGGTATGGTAGTTGCCGTAGCCAAAGCCCTGGAAGCGGGCAGTAAGGCAATAATGTGCGCTTCCACCGGCAATACCAGCGCCTCGGCGGCAGCCTATGCTGCCTACTCGGGGCTTACTGCTATTATCATCGTGCCTAAAGGTAAGATTGCTCCGGGTAAGCTGGCTCAAGCTATCGCCCACGGAGCTAAAATAGTTGCCATTGATGGTAATTTTGACCAGGCTCTTAAAATTGTGCGGGCTCTGACCCAGAAGCATCCGGTGGCACTGGTAAACTCAGTTAATCCCCATCGTATAGCCGGACAAAAAACGGCTGCCTTTGAGATTGTTGACGCTCTGGGTGCTGCCCCAGAAGAGCTTTTTATCCCGGTAGGTAATGCCGGCAATATTACTGCCTACTGGAAGGGATTTA
>DAOWHE010000006.1 GCA_030641585.1 Dehalococcoidales bacterium
CTGGAGATGACGACACCGGCGGCATGAGTGCTGGCATGACGAGCGATGCCCTCCACCTTCTTGGCAGAATCAATCAGGTTTTTTACTACGCCGTCAACACTATAGACATTCCTCAGTTCACTGTTCTCTTCAACGGCCCGGTTTAGAGTTATACCCGGGGCAAAGGGGACCAGCCGGGCGACGCGGTCAACATCATTATATGGCATAGCCAGCGCCCGCCCGACATCCCTGATGGCGGCTCTGGCACCCAGTGTGCCGAAGGTGATAATCTGAGCCACGTGGTCAGCTCCATACTTGCCGGAGACATAGGCGATAACCTCATCGCGGCGCTCGTCTTCAAAGTCCAAATCAATATCCGGCATCTCCTTGCGCTCCAGATTTAAGAAACGCTCAAAAACCAGTCCGTTTTTGATAGGGTCAATCTCGGTGATGCCCAGGCAGCGAAGGACAATGCTTGAGGCAGCACTGCCCCTGACGTTAAAGAGAATGCCTTTTTTCTTGGTAAAAGAGATTATGTCCCAGACAACCAGGAAATAATTGGCAAACTCGGTCTGCCTTATTACCTCCAGTTCATCCTGGAGCCGCTTTTCTATCTCCGGGCTAGGCTGGTGATAGAATTCGGGTAGACCTTTATAGCACAGGTCAGCCAGAAACTGGTCAGCCGTCTTGCCCTCGGGTAGTTCTATCTGGGGAAGATGAAGACGACCGAACTCGAGCTCAAGGTGGCACATCCGGGCAATGCGCTCAGTGTTCTCCAAAGCCTCGGGGATGTCTTGATATAGCTCAGCCATCTCCTCGGGGTTCTTTAGGTAGAAAAAGTCGCCGGCCATCTTCATTCTCTTTTCGTTATAGATAGAGGAGTTTGTCCCGATGCACAGCAGCAGGTCATGGGCTGAAGCATCTTCTTTGTTGACATAATGAATGTCGTTTGTCGCCACCAGCGGGATACCCAACTCGTCTCCCATCGGGATGAGACTCTGGTTTATTTGCTCCAGCTCAGGGATAGGGTGTCGCATGACCTCCAGATAGAAATCGCCAAAAGTCTGCTGGTACCACCGGGCCGCCTGTTTTGCCTCTTCATGCCGTCCTTCCAGGATGAGACTGGGCACCTCACCCTTTATACAGGCAGAGAGGGCAATAAGCCCCTGGCTATATTCCAAAAGAAGCTCTTTATCTACCCTCGGCCTATAATAAAAGCCCTCAAGCTGTGCCTTAGTTGTCAGCTGAATGAGATTCTGGTATCCGGTCTGATTTTTGGCCAGCAGAATGAGGTGGTGGTTATTTTTATCGCCGGCCTCCCGGCCAGAACGGCTACCTGGGGCTAGGTAAACCTCGCAGCCGATAATGGGCTTTACGCCTGCCTCCCTGGCGGCTAAGTAGAACTGGATAGAGCCGTACATAGCACCATGGTCGGTTATCGCCAGCGCCTCCATGCCCAGCTCTTTTGCCCTGGATATCAGCTGGGGAATGCGGCACATACCATCAAGCAGGCTATACTCGGTATGAACATGGAGATGAGTGAACATGGCACCTTCTAGTAGTGGAAATTCGCCATTATTATAGCACAGGGTGGGGGTTTGGAGGTATGCTTTTAAGCCTTAGCGGTGGGGAAATTAAAAAAATATCCTGTCACCCAGTAACCCCAAACACTATGCTTTTTAGGCTCAACAGTGTAAAATCTCAAATACTGGCATGGAAAAGAAATTGAGAATTCTTGGCACCGTTGCTAAATGGCTGTTCATATTATGTTTGCCGCTACTGCTGCTTACAGCCAGCATCGGCTGGGCGGTAAATAGCCACTGGCTCTATAATTATGGCTTCCAAAAATATAGCGTCATCCAGACTCCGGCATTGGCTGAGTTTGATTTGGAGGAAGTAGCCAACGGGCTAATTGGATATTTTAACTCAGATGAGGAGTATATTAGCCTTATCGTAGTGAAGGATGGCGAGTCCTTTGAGCTATTTACTCCGGAGGAGATTATTCACTTCAAGGATGTCAAGGGGCTGATTTGGATTGATTATTGGGCTCTACTGGGGACACTGATTTATATTTCAGTCTATGCCGGGGGCTGTCTCTTCTGGCAAAGGAGAAAATACTGGCGCCGGTTGGCGTGGGGAACAGTTGGAGGTAGTGGTATTACGCTAGCTCTGACGCTGACTTTAGGGCTACTAGGGGCACTCTTTGATTTTGGTCCGCTATTTTACCAGTTTCACCTCCTCTTCTTCAGCAATGAATACTGGTCAGCCGAAGGTTACATGCTGCTGCTCTTCCGTGAACGTTTTTTCTTCGATACCGCTCTATTCTGTGGTGGTATAATTATCGGGCTAGCAGTAATATTGGGTGTGGTGAGTGGTATATATTTAAAGAAAACAAAGGAGCAAACCTTCTAAAGGGTATTGCATCAAGTAGATTTATTTAGCAGCCCCTTCTTTGCCCATTTAGTTATTTACTCACAGTCAGTAACAACCGGTAATCGCTGCTGGATATCTCAGTACCCACCTCAGGGATATACATGCTTCCAAACTACGCCCACTAACTGTCGTCAACTATTCCGCCAACCACCACTCCGCGCTCCTCCAACTGGCTAATATTCTCCATATCTTCTGAGCCTTCCCTGAGGTCTAGGTTATTATTGTCAAGCAATACCTCGTCTCCTTCACCCAGCCCGCTGTTCTCCAACAGGGGCGAGATGTCGCTTATCTGGTTCCTCTTGACCCGGCACCACGCTTCTCTCAAAACCAGAGAGCTTACCACCGAGCAGAATTCAAACTATACTTCTAATCTTTACTACTCCCCAGCCTGTTTAGCCTGGCCAGCGCATTGGACCTCAACTACAGACCGCAGCTATCGCAACTAGTAGTGTTGCAACCAGAACAGGAGTTACCACCAATAGAGGATGTCAGTCCGCTCTCACCCTTGGAGAAGCAGGCAAAAGCAGACAGTACCCGCTCAGCCTGGCTATGACAATGTGGACAGGGCGCCTTCTCACTGGCCTGACTCATAGAGCGTAATAGCTCGAATTTTGATTTACAACCGGGGCAAACATATTCGTATATCGGCATCTCTTACTCATTCCTGCTGTTATCTTATTCACTTACAAGTAGAAAGTCAAACACCAAACTCCTTTAAAATGAGAGTAAAGAGCAGTCTGGCAAGGGTGGTAGACTTGCGACCCAGCATGCTTCTTTTGACTAGCTAATTACTTGATAGTATACTACTGCAACACGGTAGCATCAGAATTTGTTCATCAGGCTATTACGGAGACAGATGTGAACACCGAACAATTGGTTAACAAACTGGTTTCATGGATAAGAGATAGGGTATTAGCTGCCGGCTTAAGGGGGGCAGTGGTTGGCATGAGCGGCGGTGTTGACTCCTCAGTGTTAGCCGTGCTGTGCCATCGTGCCTGGCCACAAAGCATGCTCGGGCTGATTATGCCCTGCCATAGTAACAGGCAGGATGAGCAGCATGCTCGGGCTGCAGCCAAAAAGTTCTCCATTCTAACTAAAAGGGTGGTGCTTGATACTGTCTTTGATAGCCTGCTTAGGGCTCTCCCCGGTGAGGGTGATGCCTGTGCTGCTAGCCAGACGGCTAAAGCCAATCTCAAGGCCAGGTTAAGAATGCTCACCCTTTACTACCATGCCAATCAGCTTAACTATATGGTGGTCGGCTCCGGTAACAAGAGCGAGCTTTCAGTAGGCTACTTCACCAAGTATGGCGATGGTGGAGTAGATATTCTGCCTCTGGGCAACCTGGTCAAAGCTCAGGTGGTAGAGCTGGGCAGCTTTCTGGGCATTCCACAGGAGATAATCGATAAGCCGCCTTCGGCCGGCTTGTGGTATGGGCAGACCGATGAGGACGAGCTGGGCTTAAGTTATGAGGAACTTGACCGCTATCTGCTCACTGGCAAGGCCGGGGACGAGATTAAACGGAAGATTGAGTCCATGGCAGAGGCTAGCAACCACAAGCACCAG
>DAOWHE010000001.1 GCA_030641585.1 Dehalococcoidales bacterium
CCCGAACCAATCTCACTATCACAGCTATCACAAGTACTGTGGGCTGCCCAAGGCATCACCGATAGCTTATGGAAACATAGAGCTGCTCCCAGTGCCGGGGCTACCTACCCTCTGGAGATTTTTCTTGCTTGTGGCGAAGATGGTATTGCCGAAGTAGCTGTTGGCATATATCACTACCGTGTAGACAACCACTCCCTGAGCCTGCACTATCAGGGAGATATAAGACTAGAGCTAGCCAGAGCGGCACTAGGTGAGGAATCTATTTATCAAGCCCCTGTAGATATAGTTATTTGCGCTATATATGAGCGAACGGCTGTGAGGTATGGTGCTAGAGCGGAAAGGTATGTCCACATGGAGGTAGGGCATGTGGGGCAGAATATCTACCTTCAAGCTACTGCGCTAGGGCTGGCTACAGTAGCTGTCGGGGCTTTTAATGACGAAAAGGTGAGGGAAGTGTTACGACTGGATAAGCAAATCAGGCCTCTATATATTATGCCAGTGGGCAGGCCGACTTGAAATTAGCCCAGATTTAACTTGTTTTTCAGCAGCCAGTACTCCAAGCTGTCAGCCAGAGCCAGCCAGCTAGCCTCAATGATATTGGCTGAGCTGCCCACCGTCCGCCACTCGTTAACCCCATCGCTAGACTCAATAAGAACCCGAACCTGAGATTCGGTGCCGGTGCTTTCCTCAAGAATACGAACTTTATAATCAACCAATCTGACAACGGACAGGCTGGGATAAAACTGTAATAAGGTCTTGCGTAATGCCTGGTCTAGAGCATTAACTGGACCGTTACCCTCAGCAGCGGTGTGCATCACTTCACCACCCACTCTCACCTTCACCACCGCCTCAGACAGCATCTCTTCGGCACCTCCTTGAACCGGTAGGCGCCGCCTTTTCTCAATCACCACCATGAAATCAACCAGCTCAAAAGGCGGTTGGTAACCCGGTTGGGCACGATGAACCAGCAGGTCAAATGAGGCCTCGGCATTTTCATACTGGAAGCCCAGGCTCTCCAATAACTTAACCTTCTCCAGTAACTCCTGAACCTCCTCGCCTCGCACCGGCAAATCAATACCTATCGCCTTAGCCCGCTGGATGATGTTCACCCTTCCCGATAGCTCAGATACCAGCATCTTTGGCTTATTACCCACCAGAGCCGGGTCTATATGCTGATAACTATCTGCCCACTTGCTCAAACCGGAGACATGGAGCCCAGCCTTGTGAGCAAAGGCACTGGAACCGACATAGGGCAAGAATGCATCCGGAGTAAGGTTAGCCGCTTCACTGATATAGTGTGATGCCTCAGCAAGCTTAGCCAACTGCTCATCGGTAACACAATCAATACCCATCTTCAGCTTTAGCACCGGGATAATGGAACATAAATTGGCATTGCCACAGCGCTCGCCATAGCCATTGATGGTACCCTGAACCTGACTGGCACCAGCACTTACTGCCGCCAGGGTATTGGCTACCGCCATTTCAGTATCATTGTGAGCATGGATACCCAGGGGTGCATTCGCTAGTTTCATGGCTGCCTCAACAGCAACTGTTATCTCATGAGGCAGGCTGCCACCATTGGTATCGCACAGCACCAGACAGTCAGCCCCAGCCTTGGCCGCCACCTCCAGAACTTTAAGGGCATACTCCGCATTAGTCTTGAAGCCATCAAAAAAGTGCTCGGCATCAAAGAAAACGGTTAGCCCTTTTGCCTTGAGATATTCTATGGAATCAGAGACCATACCCAGGTTTTCATCTAAGGTGGTCTCCAGCACCTGGGTCACCTGTAGCTCCGAGCTCTTACCAACAATAGTAACCACTTCTACGCCGGCACTAGCCAGAACCAGTAGGTTGGCATCTGTTTCCGCCTTGGTCTTAGGCCGTCGGGTGCTACCGAAAGCAACCAGCTTCGCCTGGCTCAGCTTCAACCCCTTAGCCTTGCTAAAGAACTCGACATCTTTTGGATTAGAGCCGGGCCAGCCGCCCTCTATAAAATGGATGCCAAGCTCATCAAGCTTTTGGGCAATATTTAGCTTATCTACTACCGAGAAGGAAATACCTTCTCGCTGTGCCCCATCCCGAAGCGTAGTATCATAAAGCTGAATTGATGGCAATTTTTAGCCTCCTACCTTAGCAACAATCAAGTCACCCATCTCCCCCGTCCCCACCTTTGTTTTATCTTCCCCCATTATATCATAGGTACGATAGCCCTCATCTAACACCTGCTCAACGGCTGCCTCAACCACCTCAGCCTCTTTTGTTAGGGCAAGGGAGTAGCGCAGCATCATGGCCATACTCATAATGGTGGCAATGGGATTAGCCATATTCAGCCCGGCACGGCGAGGGGCACTGCCGTGAATCGGCTCATACATACCGAATATCTTAACCCCTTCTTTGGGCACCCCGGCCAGACTGGCTGAGGGCAGCATGCCCATTGAGCCGGCCAGCATTGATGCCTCATCGGTCAGAATATCACCAAAGGTATTCTCAGTAACCAACACGTCAAGGTATCTGGGGTTTTGGATAATACGCATGGAGCAGGCGTCAACCAGCATGTGCTCCAGCTCCACATCAGGGTAGTCTTGAGAAACCTCTATGGCTACCTGTCGCCATAGCCGGGACGACTCAAGCACATTAGCTTTATCTACCGAAATGAGTTTTTTACCCCGACCTTGTGCTATTTCAAAGCCGACTCTAACAATACGCTCAATCTCATGCTCCGAGTAGAGCATTGAGTCAACAGCCTGCCGACCGCGAGACGTCCGCCACTGCTTTTTGGGTCGGCCAAAGTAAAGCCCGCCGGTAAGTTCACGGACAAATATGAAGTCTGTCCCTTTTACAACCTCCGGCTTAAAATTAGTGTTATCAACCAGCGCCGGATAGACCTTCACCGGGCGCAGATTAGCAAACAAACTTAACCCTTTCCGCAGTGCCAGAAGACCATCTTCAGGGTGAACCTTAGCTTTGGGGTCATCATACTTGGGATGACCGACGGCGCCCAAGAGTACGGCATTGCTCTTTTTACACATCTTGATGGTTTCGGGAGAAAGGGCTGTCCCCTGCTGGTCAATAGCTATACCACCCACCAGCCCATAGCGAAAGTCAAACTCATGCTCAAACTTCTTAGCCACCACTCGTAACACCTTGAGTGCCTCAATGACGACATCAGGCCCGATACCGTCACCGGGTAAAACCGCTACACTAAACTTCACTTTTAGCCCCTCTACTTTCTAATCTTTTCTTGGTATATTCAATAAGCCCACCGGCCGAGATAATTTCAGCCATAAAATCAGGGTAAGGCTTGGCAGTAAAAGTCTTGCCCTTGGTCGGGTTCTTTATCCTGCCATTGGACAGGTCAACCTCAAGGGCATCGCCAGCTTCGGTATGGTCTACTGCTTCATCACATTCAAGTAAGGGTAGCCCTATGTTTATGGCGTTACGAAAGAAGATGCGGGCAAAGCTCTTGGCTATTATACAGGAAACTCCTGATGTCTTAATAGCCAGCGGGGCGTGCTCCCTTGATGAACCGCAGCCGAAGTTAGTCGTCGCCATGATTATATCCCCCGGCTGGACTCTTTTTACAAATTCAGGGTCTATACCTTCCATGCAGTGCTTTGCCAGCTCCGCCGCCTCGGACACATTCAGATAGCGAGCCGGTATAATGGCATCGGTATCCACATTGGCGCCGTATTTATGGACTTTGCCTTTTAGCATAAGAGAGTCTCCTTGTTTATTTTACCAACCCCTCACCCTTATCGGGCATTTTTAGCAGGCCTGCCCTGATATGTCGCATCTGCAGGCGGGTCTTCTATTCTCAAAACAAGTTTTGGTTTCCTGATATTCTCCAACCAGACTACAAATCCAATTGTAATCGATGCACCAATGACAATCTGAAGAACTGCCCACCAATCCATATAATTACTACACCTCCACCAAAGCCCTCTCAAAATCCTTTACTCTAAGCTTCTTGCCCCTGCCCGTCTCAACAATATGCCCTTCCTCTCTTAAATGGGTAGCCTGAGATTCTACACCGCCGGGGTATTTTTCGTTTAGTTGTCCGCCAGATTTTAGTGTCCGCCAGTAGGGAGTAATATTTTGCTCTCCTTTGGCGGCTGCTTCCTCGGCAGCTTTGGCAGCGATATTTAAGAAAATGCCGGTAGTTATGGGACAGCCGATTGTCGCCCCGTGTTTTCTGGCAACAGTCTCACGGATTTGATTAACGGTAATAAGCTTACCCCTGGGGACTTTTCTCATAATTTCATCTACTTCTATTGGGGCTGGAATACAAACTGTACCTACCCCCCATCTTTTACTCATTCTATCATTTATTTCTACGACTTTGGGTAAACCCTTGCTGTCTGCTAATTTTTCTTGCCAGGATTTTGGTCTTTTCATTACTGAACCTCTTTCAAAATGTCATCACCGGTAGTGCTGTTTGAGCTCAGAGAGGTACTGGCTCCCGACTATGCCCGCATTCTCCTCCAGCCAATCACGCAAGAGAGTCTTTCCCATAACTGGCTCCTCAGACACAAGGAGACCAGCCAGCAGTCCTTCGACCTCATCTCTAGTGAGCACCACATCCTTAACCACGTAGCCCACCAATCTGGAAAAGAAGAGTGCCAGCTGCGGTCTGATGTGGATAAGCCAAGCCTTACTATGTGTCTTATCAGCCAGTAACTTGACCAATTCGTCAAATGTGTAAATCTCAGGACCCACTGCATCTATAACCATGTTGTCATCTTTATGAGCTGCACTAACGGCTATCTCAGCCACATCCTCCACAAAGACAGGTTGCAGCCGATAGTCTCCGGAACCGGGGATGATGAATATCGGAAACCACTTAAGCAGCCAGGCGATGTTGTTAATTAAGATACTCTCAGCCCCGAAGATTACAGTCGGCCGAATGATGGCATATGACAATCGCGACTCAGTGATAGCCTTCTCCACCAGTCCCTTGCCTCTGAAGTAGGGAAGAGATGAATCGGGAGAAGCGCTGGTGATGCTGAGGTGCACAAATCTCTGCACCCCGGCCTCTTCGGCCGCTTTAATCAGCACTTTCGTATTCTCAACCGCTCTATCAAAAGTAAGCTGTCCGTACGAAAAGCGAATCCAATAGGTGTTATAGAGAGTTACCACCCCTCGTAAGCTGTCCGCCAGGTCGCTCGGCCTATCAAAGTTGAAAGGGAAGGCTGGTACCTGACTAGCGAAGGGGTTTTGGCGGTCAGGGTGCCCGGTGAGCGTCCTGACCCTTTTCCCCATGGCAAGCAGCCGCCGAGTTATATACTTGCCCGTGTAGCCAAACGCCCCGGTTACTAGATTCAGCTCACCACTCTGTATGGTGATAACCTCCTTAGTCTGTAACTTCTTCCGGGCTGGTAATTATGCCGGCTATAGCACTGGCGGCGGCAACTGCCGGACTTGATAGATAGACCTCTGACTGGGGGCTGCCCATCCGACCGACAAAGTTGCGGTTGGTGGTTGAGATACAGCGCTCACCAGCCGCCAGAACCCCCATATGACCACCAAGACAGGGGCCACAGGTTGGAGTGCTGACTACAGCGCCAGCCCTTATAAATACCTCTATCAAGCCCTCCTTCAAAGCATCAAGGTATACCTGCTGTGAGCCGGGAATAATAATGCAGCGCACCCAAGGGGCTATCATTCTGCCCGCCAGTATCCCAGCGGCAACCTCAAGGTCTTCCAAACGACCATTGGTACAGCTACCGATTACTGCCTGGTCAATTTCTACCTTGCCTAATTGGCTAATCGGCCTGGTATTTGCCGGCAAGTGAGGCAAGGCAACCTGGGGCTCAATAGCCGAGACATCATATTCAATAACCTTTGAGTATTGGGCATCTTCATCCGGTTCATAGGTGTTATAGGAGCGCTTGGCTCGCGACTTTATGTAATCCAAAGTCTTATTATCCACCCTGCAGATGCCGGCTTTAGCACCAGCTTCAATAGCCATATTAGCCATGGTAAAGCGTCCGTCCATAGACAGGGCATCTATGGCATCACCACCAAACTCCATTGCCGAATAGAGGGCACCATCAACGCCAAGAGCACCGATAGTGTACAGGATTAAGTCCTTACCCCCTACCCACTTCCCCAGACTGCCGTGGTAAACCAGCTTAATAGTCGGCGGCACTCTCATCCAGATATCACCCGTAGCCATGGCGGCGGCAATATCAGTTGAGCCCATACCGGTGGCAAAAGCACCTAAAGCGCCATAGGTACAGGTATGGGAGTCAGCCCCGATAACCACATCGCCAGGCAGTACCAAACCCTGCTCGGGAAGCAGGACATGTTCAATCCCCATCCGCCCGACTTCAAAGTAGAGCGTTCCCTGCTGGGAGCAAAACTGCCGCACCAGCTTAGCCTGTTCCGCAGAAGGGATGTCTTTATTGGGCATGAAGTGGTCGGGCACCATTACCACCTTGTGGGGAGAAAAGACCCGCTCTACACCAATTCGCCTAAACTCCCTTATGGCAATCGGGGCGGTAATATCGTTGGCTAAAACCAGATCAACCCTGACATTTACAAACTCACCAGGGCTAACACGCTTTTTACCAGCATGTGCGGCCAGTATCTTCTCAACTAAAGTCAATATAGTTCCCCTGCTTGGCAATTAGTGCGAAGTTATCTTTTGGCTGGGTAATTCTAACCATGACGGAGCAAAAGTAAGACCAGCATTACCACCACGGTGGTAACCGTCGCTATCAGATAGAGACCGGCGCCAGTCGCCAGGCCTACGGCGGCTACCACCCATATTACCGCCGCCGTGGTTAACCCCTCAACGCCACCTGCCCGCCGGCGTATGATAGCGCCGGCCCCAAGGAAGCCAATGCCGACCACTATACCGGCAGCTACCCGAGACGGGTCACCATCGCCAAAGCCGTAAACAGAAGCCACAGTAAAAAGGGCAGCACCGGTTGAGATAAGGACAAGGGTTCTTAGTCCCACCGGCTTGTCAGCTTTCCTTCTCTCGTAGCCGATAATGCCACCAAGCACCGCCGCCAGCACGATGCGAAGGCTCATTTCCAACTCAACTGGAATTTTGGCACCTCCAAGCGAAAAGTTAACCAGCCGCTTTCTTAGCCGATAGCAACCTGTTTAGGGCATTAATATAGGCCTTGGCACTGGCAAAAATAATATCAGTATCAGCACCGCGGCCAGTATATGTTACACCCTCACTCTCTACCCTAATGAGCACATCACCAATGGCATCAATGCCTTCGGTAACAGATTTTACACTAAACTCGGTAAGGGTATTGGGCACATCTACCAGCCCGTTAATGGCTTTACAGACAGCGTCCACCGGACCAGTCCCCAGGGCGGCATCCTCTAAGACCTCGCCATCAGGGCCAATAAGCCTGACAGCGGCAGTAGGAATACCCCTATCGCCACAGGTCACCTGAATGCGGTCAATGCGATAGACTTCAGAAACACTGCGTAGCTCCTGGGCAACCAGGGATTCAATATCCCGGTCAGTAACCCTCTTTTTCTTATCAGCCAGCTCCTTAAAGGCCTTAAAGGCACGGTTTAAATCCTCATCACTCAGGCTATAGCCCATCTCGGCCAGTCGCTCCTTAAAGGCGTGGTGTCCACTGAGCTTACCCAGCACTAAGCTACTGGCCGGTATGCCTACCGTTCTGGGGTCCATAATTTCATAGGTTTTGGGCATCTTGATGACACCATCCTGGTGTATTCCCGACTCGTGGCGGAAGGCATTGGCTCCGATAATCGCCTTATTGGGTTGAACCGAAAAACCGCTCAGCTCACTCACCAGCCGACTCGTTTTATAAATCTGCCTGGTACTTAAACCGGTAGAGAGCTTGAAAAAGTCGTTGCGGGTTTTAATAGCCATGACAATCTCTTCAAGCGAGGCATTGCCTGCCCTTTCTCCAATACCGTTAATGGTGCATTCAACCTGTCTTGCCCCCTGCCTGACCGCTTCCAGACTATTAGCCACTGCCAGCCCCAGGTCATCGTGGCAATGAACACTAACTGTTGCTTGCTCAATATTGGGCACATTCTGAAAAATACCTTCTATTAACCTGCCAAACTCATCCGGGATGGCATAGCCGACGGTATCGGGGATATTTACTGTGGTCGCCCCGGCAGAAATAACTGATTCAAGGACTTGATAGATAAATTCGGGGTTAGCCCGGCTGGCATCCATCGGCGAGAACTCTATATCATCGGTATACTTCTTAGCCCTAACTACCATGTCATGAGACATTTCCAGTATCTGCTCACGGCTCTTCTTCAACTGATGAAGCATGTGAATATCTGAAGCGGAAAGAAAGACATGTATTCGTGGATGCTCAGCCTCCTTAACCGCCTCCCAGGCCCTATCAATATCAACGGGGTGCGCTCGAGCCAGGGCACAGATTATCGGTGCCCGAATCTCCTTAGCAATAAGCCTAACGGCTTCAAAATCACCCGGTGAGCTAATGGGAAAGCCGGCCTCAATAACATCCACATTGAGCCTCTCCAGTTGCCTGGCTATCTCCAGCTTCTCCTGGATATTAAGCGTCCCCCCAGCTGCCTGCTCCCCATCCCGCAGGGTGGTATCAAAGATAATTACTCTATCCATGGCTAATCCTCAATTTTCTTGCCCTACTTCTTCCCCTTAAGCCAGGGCATCATCTGGCGGAGTTCAGCACCAACCTCCTCAACAAGTTCCTCACTCTCCATGCGCTTTAAGGCATTATAGACCGGGCGGCCAACCTGATTTTCCAAAATCCACTCCTTGGCAAAACTTCCATCCTGAACCTCAGCCAGGATTTCGGCCATCTCTTCCCTGACCATATCATCAATAACTCGTGAGCCCCGGCTATAACCGCCATACTCTGCGGTATCACTCACTGAGTAGTTCATGTAACTTATACCGCCCTGATAGATGAGGTCAACAATCAGCTTAAGCTCATGTAAGCATTCAAAGTAGGCTATTTCCGGCTGATAGCCGGCTTCAACCAGAGTATCAAAACCAGCCTTCACCAGGGAGATAACGCCACCACACAATACCGCCTGCTCCCCGAAAAGGTCGGTCTCAGTCTCTTCAGCAAAGGTTGTCTCCAGAACAGCGGCCCGGCTACAACCAATGCCCTTGGCGTAAGCCAGAGCTAAATCCCTCGCCTTACCCGAGGCATCCTGCTGAACCGCCACCAGAGCCGGAGGGCCAATGCCCTCGGTATAGAGCTGCCTCAGCATATGACCGGGGCACTTGGGGGCTATCATGGTAACATCAACCTCAGCCGGCGGCACAACCTGCCCGTAATGGATACTAAAACCATGGGCAAACATCAGCATCTTGCCCGGTTTAAGTCCACCCTCAATTTCCCGGCTATAGATGCTGGACTGCAGGGTGTCTGGAACCAACATCATGATTATATCGGCTTGCTTGGCCACCTCAGCCGCAGCTAATACTTCAAAGCCAGCATCTTGAGCCTTCTTCCAGTTCGGGCTTCCCTGGGCCTCAGCCACTAGCACCTTCAAGCCGCTATCCCTCAGGTTCTGCGCCTGGGCATGCCCCTGACTGCCATAGCCGATAACACCAATTACCTTGCCATTAAGCAGCGAAAGGTCACAATCTTTATCATAGTATATTGTCGCCATAGTCACTTCCTCCTTTTGTTTCACTCTTAGCTCAGGCTAAGATGTTTTCTTCCGTTTTCTGTCCTGAGTCTTCAATGGCTTTTCACCTACCACCAGTGAGCCTGAGCCACCACGAGTCATGGCTACACATCCCGTCCTGGTCACTTCCCTGATGCCAAAGCGGCGAAGTAGCTCATACAGGGAATTGATTTTCTGCTCATCCCCGGTAACCTCAACGGTTACCGAATCAGCGGCAACATCAACTATATCTGCCCTGAATATATCAACTATTTGCATAACCTCACTGCGGGTGGCAGGAGTTACCTTCACTTTAATTAGCGCCAGCTCTCGAGTGATTGTGCTCCCTCCTGTAATATCTGAAACCTTTACTACATCCACCACCTTATCCAACTGTTTTCTCACCTGCTCCACCATTGTTACTGTCCCACCAACGACAATAGTCATGCGTGACAGATGAGGCAGTTCACTATGCCCCACGGCAATACTCTCAATATTAAAACCACGCCGCCTAAAAAGGCTTGCCACGCGGTTTAAAACCCCGGGCTTATCGGCAACCAAGGCGACTAGGGTGTGTTTCGCCACGACCATTATCCACCTCTCTATTAAATCAGATGTTTCCCAGTTAAAGCTTGGCGGAATTGTAGACAACTTTTGTCTTTTTCTTTGGTTCTTCTATTACTTCAGCCAGAGACGTCCCTGGAGCTACCATGGGATACACATTCTCCTCCGGCTCCACCATAAAGTTTATCAGGAAGGGACCGGGCTCACTCATGGCTTTTTCAATAGCCGGCACCACCTCTTCCTTGCGCTCAACGGTTAGCCCTGGGATACCATAGGCCTCAGCAATCTTTACAAAATCGGGGCAATTGAGCTTGGTGGCGACATAACGCTTGTCATAGAACAAGTCCTGCCACTGCCGCACCATTCCCAGATAGCCATTGTTCATAATGGCTATTTTAACCGCCACTCGTTCCTGGGCTATAGTAGCCAATTCCTGAATAGTCATCTGGAAACCGCCGTCACCGGCAATACTCCAAACAACCTCATCAGGACAGCCTATCTTAGCCCCAATAGCTGCTGGCAGTTCAAAGCCCATAGTCCCCAGACCACCCGATGATATCAGGCTATTTGGCTTATCAAACCAGTAGTGTTGCGCTGCCCACATCTGGCTCTGGCCGACTCCGGTAACAATAATTGCCTCACCCCGGGTTACCTCATAAATTTTGCGAATGACAAACTGGGGCAGCAGCTCCTCGCAATCTCTTATCTCAATTGAAGGATGCTCCCGTCTCCAGTTATCAAGCTGCTTTACCCAGTCAATATGCTTACAAGGAGCAAGGAGCTTATTTAATACCTTCAGCACATTCTTTACATCACCAACTATGGGTACATCTACACGCACATTCTTGCCGATTTCTGCCGGGTCAATATCAATATGGATAATGCGGGCATGGGGAGCAAAACCGCTTACCCTAGATGTAGCCCTATCATCAAACCTCATCCCGATAGCTATAATAAGGTCGCAAGAGCTAACCGCCAGATTGGCATAAGCCATGCCATGCATCCCCAGCCAGCCATAAGATAGAGCATGAGACTCAGGGAAAGAGCTTATACCCAGCAAGGTGGTAACCACCGGTATCTGCGCTGTCTCAGCCAGGTATTTAAGTTCAGCATAGGCGCCAGAGATAATTACCCCCCTACCGGCAAGAATAAGCGGTCGCTCGGCTTCACCAATAAGCTTGGCTGCTTTCTTAATCTGCGCCGGATGTCCCTGGAGGGTCGGCTTATAGCCTGGCAGGTCCACCTTGCTCGGATAGCGAAACTCTGCCTGCTCTATTTGAAAATCTTTGGGGATGTCAATAAGCACCGGCCCCGGTCGGCCAGTCCTGGCCAGGTAAAAAGCCTCCTTAATTATTCCCGCAAGTGAGCCGGTGTCCATAGCCAGGTAGTTGTGTTTAGTAATAGGCAATGTGATGCCGGTAATATCTATCTCCTGGAAAGCGTCCTTGCCAATAAAGGGACTGGCTACCTGACCGGTCATGGCTACTATGGGAACAGAATCCAGATAGGCATCGGCAATCCCGGTCACCAGATTGGTTGCCCCGGGGCCGGAGGTGGCCAGACAGACACCTACCTTGCCGGTGGCTCTGGCATAGCCTTCAGCAGCATGGACAGCACCCTGCTCATGTCGCACCAGAATATGACGAAGCTGGGGGTAGCGAGGCAGGGTGTCATACAGTGGCAGGATAGCCCCACCAAGGATGCCGAAAATAACCTCCACTCCCTCTCTTACCAGGCTCTCACATATAATCTGGGCACCAGTCATCTTCATAACCGCCTCCATAATAGACGCTTCGTCCCAATCCTTAAGAAATGCACTTTCCCTTCGCCATGTCGGACTTCCCTATTTAAACACCGCCCCGGTGCTGGCTGAACCTACTTTTTCTGTGTAATACCTAAGATAACCGCTTTTTACCCTAGGTTTAAACTCAGTAAGATGAGCCAAACGCTTGGCTATTTCTCTGTCACTAAGCTCAACCTCAAGACTATGCTCTGGAATATCAATCTTTACTATATCTCCATCAGCTAGGGCGGCGATAGGTCCCTTACTTGCCGCCTCAGGGGAGACATGCCCGATAGCAGCACCACGGGTGGCCCCGGAAAAGCGCCCATCAGTGATGACGGCTACCTCTTTATCCATACCCATACCAGAAAGCAGGGAAGTAGGAGTGAGCATCTCTCTCATGCCGGGTCCCCCTTTTGGCCCCTCGTAACGAATAACAAGCACATCACCCGCTTTTATGTTGCCATCCAAAATGGCTGCTGTTGCCGCCTCTTCAGATTCAAACACCCTGGCCGGCCCACGGTGAACCATCATCTCAGGCGCTACCGCCGACCTTTTGACCACTGCCCCCTCTGGTGCCAGATTGCCAAAAAGGACAGCAATACCCCCCTTAGCCGAATAAGCACTGGCGGCGGAGCGGATAACTTCACCATCCACCACCCGGCTACCGGCGATAAGGCTGGCCACTGACTTTCCTGATACCGTCCTTGTCTCCAGGTTCAGATGCTCTTTGAGCTCTTTCATTACACCATCTATGCCACCGGCTCTATCTAAATCCTCAATATGATAGTCACCGGCCGGTCTTAGCCTACACAGGCAAGGGGTTTCTTCACTGATATTATTTATCATTGGCAGGGTAAAATCAATCCCGGCTTCATAAGCCACTGCCATAAGGTGAAGTACCGAATTGGTACTGCCTCCCAGTGCCATATCAACAACGAAGGCATTATGGATAGAGGCTCTATTTATAATGTCTCGCGGGCGAATATTACTAGCCAGCAGCTCCATAAGCTGCCGCCCGGTCTCATTTGCCAGCTTGAGTCGCCTGGCATCAACTGCTGGAATAGTGCCACTGCCCACCAGCGCCATACCCATTGCCTCAGTCAAGCAGTTCATAGTATTGGCGGTAAACATCCCGGCACAGCTACCACAACCGGGACAAGCCACCTCTTCTAACTGCTTTAGCTCCGCCTCGGTCATCTGTCCCCGAGATACCCTGCCTACCGCTTCAAAGACAGAACTAAGGTCAACACGTTTGGCCCCATCACCATCACCCAGACGCCCGGCCATCATGGGGCCACCACTAATAAAGATAGACGGCAGATTCAGCCTCACCGCTGCCATGAGCATCCCGGGAATTATTTTGTCGCAGTTGGTAATAAAAACTAAGCCGTCAAAGGCATGAGCCTCGGCCATTATCTCTACCGAGTCAGCTATCAGCTCCCGACTGGGCAGGCTATACTTCATGCCCTGGTGGTTCATGGTAATACCATCACACACGGCAATAGTATTAAACTCAAAGGGAACTCCACCGCCACGGCGCACCCCGGCTTTAACCGCTTCGGCCAGAGCCCGCAGATGCATATGCCCGGGAACAACTTCAGTAAAGCTGTTTACCACCCCGATAAACGGCCTATCTATTTCAGCCGTTGTTAAACCTAGGGCATGTAGCAATGACCGATGTGGTGCCCGCTCAATACCCTTTTTAATAGCATCACTTTTCATGATTTTTCACTTCCCGTATTAAGCCAATAATTAAAAATCCGTCCCCACCGGGACAGATTAGGAAGTTTGGGGACCCATCTCCATTCGGCCATCTAAAAATAACACAGTGCCCAGCTAGTGTCAAGCTA
>DAOWHE010000059.1 GCA_030641585.1 Dehalococcoidales bacterium
AGCCCGGGGAGAAAGATAGTTTATGGCTTCCTCTTCACCCCAGCTCTTGGCGTTATTAAGTAACAGGTCAACTTTATTCAACGCCGTAATCCTGGGCTTATGGCTAAGGTCAAGGTCACCCAGAATCTCCTCTACTGTCTGGCACTGCTCGGCGGCGTTATGTGAAGCCAGGTCAACAACATGGAGAAGCACATTTGCCTCGCCCAACTCTTCAAGGGTTGCCCTAAAGGCACTTATGATAGTCGGCGGTAGTTTCCTGATAAAGCCAACGGTGTCGGTCAGAAGGACGATACTTTTATCCGGAAGCCTGATGCGTCTGGTGGTTGGGTCCAGGGTAGCAAAGAGTTTATTTTCCACCAGGACATCGGCCTGGCTGAGGGTGTTTAACAGGGTGCTTTTACCGGTATTGGTGTAGCCGACCACAGCTACTATGGGAATAGCGCTTTTCTTACGCTTTTGGCGATAGAGCCTGCGGTGTTTTCTTACTTCTTCAATCCGAGCCTTTAGATTATGTATTTTCTGGCGAACAAGGCGCCGGTCGGTCTCAAGCTGGGATTCACCGGGGCCTCGGGTGCCAATGCCACCGCCGAGCCTTTCCAGGTGGCTCCACTGTCCGGCAAGACGTGGCAACAGATACTCACTCTGAGCCAGCTCTACCTGTAACTTACCTTCGTGGGTATGGGCACGGTGGGCAAAAATGTCTAAAATCAGTGCCGCACGGTCAATAACCTTGACCTTAAGGGCTTCTTCCAAGTTTCGCTGCTGTAGTGGCGAAAGCTCATCGTCAAAAATGGCTACATTGTAATTGGTGCTGCCCTTTAGCGCTAGTAGCTCTTCCAGCTTGCCCTTGCCCAGATAATGTGTCCTTGACGGTACCGGCAGCCGCTGAATGAGCCTGCCTACCACTTCAGCTCCAGCCGTGTTGGCTAGTTGAGCCAGTTCGTCAATAGACTCCTCTACTGGCCATCGGTCACCGGTTTTGTTAGCCACCACTGCTACCAGAAATGCCCGTTCCGTAGATACACCGGTAAGGATTGTTCCTTTGGGAATGGTGTCTCCTTATGCTAATAAGGTTATGTAAAGTTATTTTTTGGCTTTAAACTTGTTTTTGCTATCGCGCCAGCCGGCTAAGCGTGACAGACCTTTAACCAACCCGGCATCAGGAATAGTTAGTGATAACCGCACATAGCCCTCGCCATGATTGCCATAACCGATGCCGGGGACTACGGCTACCCCAACCTTATCCAGCAGGTCATCAGCAAATTCCAAAGAGGTATAGCCTTTGGGGACTTTAGCCCAGATATACAGGCTTGCCTTTGGTGGTTTGGCGGAGAGCCCGATGTCGCTTAGTATGTCAATAATCAGGTCGCGGCGTCTCTGGTAAATAGTGTTATGTTTCTCAATGCAGTCCTGGGGGCCTGATAGAGCCTCAATAGCGGCATACTGAATAGCCTGCGGGATTCCTGAGTCCAGATTTGACTTGACCCGCCTCAGGGCATCTATCATCTTAGCATTGCCAACCACCATTCCTATCCGCCAGCCGGTCATATTATAGCTCTTGGACAGTGAGTGAAACTCTACCCCCACTTCCCTAGCTCCATCCGCCTCAAGAAAGCTAACCGGCTTATAGCCATCAAAGGCGACTTCTGAATATGGCCCGTCGTGACAGACAGCAAGGTCATGCTGATGAGCAAACTGGATTGCCTTGTTGAAGAAGTCAAGGTCAGCTACAGCACCGGTAGGATTATTGGGATAATTTAGCCACAGAAGGTTTGCCTTCTTGGCTGTGTTTTTGGGTATAGCATCCAGGTCAGGAAGGAAATCATTCTCCTCTGTAAGCGGCATGCAGTAAGGCTTGCCACCAGCTAGGATAGTGCCTACTTTGTAGACAGGATAGGCCGGGTCAGGCACCAGCGCTATATCCCCGGGGTCAATAAAGCACAGGGCGATATGGGCAATGCCCTCTTTGGAGCCGATAAGGGGCAGTACTTCCCTGTCAGCATCAAGGGAGATGCCAAAGCGCCTCTTATACCATGCGGCAATAGCCTGACGCAGTTCCGCTAAGCCGGCTGTCTCCGGGTAGCGATGATTGGCTGGGTCTTGCGCTGCCTGGCACAGTCTATTTATGATATGGGTTGGGGTAGGCATGTCAGGGTTACCAATGGCAAAGCTAATTACCTCCTCACCCTTAGCCCTCTTCTCGGCAATCTTCTTTGTTATTTCAACAAAGAGATAAGGTGATAGGTTATCTATCCGCTTGGACATTCTCATTTTACTAACACCTTTTCTGGCTAGTTAAGCCACCTAATCTGGAATTTGTTTA
>DAOWHE010000047.1 GCA_030641585.1 Dehalococcoidales bacterium
GCTAGAAGACGAGTCTCACACTAACGGGCTACTTGAGCACCCCCAGTACACTCGCCCAGCAGAATATAGAGGCTGGTCAGTACCCGAGGTTCTACTCTCCGGAAACCATGCCCAAATCGCCAAGCGGCGCCGCCAGCAGGCAATTGCTCGCACCCTTGAGCGTCGTCCGGAGCTACTAAAGGGGGCCAATCTGACCTCGGAGGAAAGGCGGTTGGTCAGGGAGCTAGCTGAGAATCCAGCCTCATCTCCACCCTCTATTGAAACCAAGGCCGCCCCAGGGTGAATCGGCAGTGTCCCGGCCACAGGCTTGATAAATTAGCCGGTTAATGATTTACTTAATGTAAGGAGTTTTACAGAATGGATGTAGCTCAACTTAGCCAAACAAAACCAAATCCCAATATCCCCGAGCTTGCCCCTGGCGATACGGTAAAGGTCAGTGCCAAGATTGTAGAAGGAGAAAAGGAACGCATCCAGCTATTTCAGGGAGTAGTGATTAAGGTTCGCCGCGGCGCTGACGGTGGCAATTTCACTGTAAGGCGTGTTGCCTACGGTATCGGTGTCGAGCGCACCTTCCCCCTCCGTTCACCACTGGTAGCTAAGGTAGAAGTGGTACGTCATGGGAAAGTGCGCCGGGCCAAGCTTTACTACCTGCGGGGCTTAAGCGGCAAGGCGGCTCGTATTAAGGAAAAGCAGTAGCCGCCGGCAAAAATACAGGTGATAATTAGCCCGCATAGAAAGCGACACGCTACCTGAAATTTAGAGCCACTCTTTTGGAGCACAACCGTTGCCTTATGCTGAGGTTAGTGTCAATTCGCCGGTAGCCCAGCGCCGGATGTTTAGCTATGCCATCCCCGGTGGTTTAAGCATTGACATCGGGCAGGCGGTCTGGGTCCCCTTTGGTGATAAAGTCCTCCAGGGCATAGTTCTAGAGCTAAGCGACTACCCCTCAGTTACGGAAACCAGAGAAATAACCGGCGTAATTTCGCCCCAGCGGCTACTATCTCCTGCCCAGGTGATGCTGGCTCGCTGGCTCAGTGACTACTACCTCTGCCCCCTTTTTGACGCTGTAGCCTTGATGCTGCCGCCCGGCTTTGAACGTAAGGTGCTCACCTTCATCTCTACTTCGGTAGCTGCTGATAACCATGATCTGTCTTCTCTAACCCCGCAGCAGAGGCGGGTTATTGAATTAGCCCAGAGGCAGGGCAAGGTAGGCTTAAGGCAACTGGAAAAGGTACTGGGTAAAAAAAGAGCCCAGAGCGTTGTTTCACAGCTAGTCAAACGAGGTCTGGTGGTTAGAAACTATGAGCTTGAGCCGATTAAGGTAAGGCCCAAAAAAGAGCTATACCTCAGTCTAGCTATAGATGCTGGTGATGCCCGGCAGGAGGCAGTAAGGCTACGCCGGAGAAGAGCCTTAAGACAGGCGGCTCTCCTTGAGTTTTTGGCTCAGCAGCCGGGACTGGTGCCCCTAGCCGAAGCCAGGCAGAGGGTTAACAGTGATAAAGCGGTGGCTGATGCCTTAGTCAGCAAGGGTTTAGTCACCTTTCAGTATACTGAAGTAAAAAGGGAACCAATTTCCTACCAGGGGATTACGCCCCAAGCGCCACTGACTCTTACCGCCGCCCAAAATAAAGCTCATAATTCCGTCAGAGAAAGCCTGTTACAGGATAAAACAGCTATCTTTCTGCTTCACGGGGTTACCGGCTCAGGCAAGACAGAAGTCTATTTGCAGGCTCTGGCTGAAGCAGTTAAGCTGGGCAAACGGGGAATTGTCCTGGTACCAGAAATTGCCCTCACTCCTCAGACCATAGAGCGATTTTCCGCCCGCTTTCCGGGTAAGGTTGCCGTCCTTCACAGTAAGCTCTCCCTTGGAGAACAATTTGATGAGTGGCGGCGGATAAGAAACAGCGAATTTGATGTCGTCATTGGCTCCCGTAGCGCTATCTTTGCCCCGCAACCCGAGCTGGGTCTCATTGTTATTGACGAGGAGCACGAGTGGACCTATAAGCAGGATACGTCACCCCGATACCACACCCGTGATGTGGCCATAAAGCTGGCTGAGCTTGAGGGGGCAGTAGTTATTCTGGGTAGTGCCACCCCTGATGTGGTAACTCTTTACCAGGCTCAAAGAGGAGACTATCACCTTCTAGAGCTCCCCGAGCGGCTTACTCCCCACGAGGGTTCAGCTCTACCCCAGGCCCAGATAGTTGATTTAAGGGACGAGCTCAAGGCTGGCAATAGGAGTATTTTCAGTCGCTTGCTTAAACAAGCAATAGATAAAGCTATAGTAAATAAAGAACAGGTTATTCTGTTTTTCAATCGGCGGGGAGCAGCTAGTTTCATTCAATGTCGCAGTTGCGGCCTGGTGCTGCGCTGCCGGCGTTGCCAGGTCGCTCTCAGTTACCATTCGGCTGAGGATGCTCTGGTCTGCCACCAGTGTAACTACCGAACGGCAGTGCCACAGACTTGTCCCCGGTGTCTTAGCCGCCGCATAAAGTTCCTGGGCATTGGCACCCAGAAGCTGGAGCAGGAAGCCGGCCTTACCTTTCCCCAAGCCAGACTACTGCGCTGGGATAGTGACACCACCCGGGGAAAGCACTCCCATCAGGAAATATTAGACAGCTTCCGTGCCCATAAAGCCGATATCCTTATCGGCACCCAGATGGTAGCCAAGGGGCTGGATATACCCCTGGTTACCCTGGTTGGGGTAGTTAGCGCCGATACTGGCTTAAACCTGCCTGACTTCCGGGCTGGGGCAAGAACCTTTCAGCTCCTTTCCCAGGTAGCCGGCCGGGCCGGGCGAGGTGTCCTGGGGGGGCAGGTCATTATTCAAACCTACTCTCCTCAGCATTACGCAATCAGGGCAGCGGTTGAACACGATTACGCCTCTTTCTTTAAGCAGGAGATTGCCTATCGCCTGAAGCTTCATTATCCCCCTTTCTGCCAACTAGTCCGCCTAATTTTCTGCCACACCAATGATGCTCAATGCCAGAGGGAGGCCGAGAGAATGAAGCGACTGATTATTGCCGAAAGAGACTCCAGGGGAATAGCAGATATCAGTTTGATTGGTCCGGCGCCGGCATTTATTCACCGCCTTAGAGGCCGGTTCCGGTGGCAGCTCATACTTCGTGGCTCTGAACTGGCTACTTTCCTATCCCAGCTAACCATCCCCCAGGGCTGGACGGTAGACGTTGACCCGGTAGGTCTAGTTTAGGTTTTGCGGGTAGCTTCCAGGAAGCAATGCTAATAGAAAACGTCTATTTCCTGCTTAATTGGGTAGCAGTTGGCATCTCAGCGGTAAGGTAGAAAAGGTCATCCGGCCTGCGTCCGGGGAAGGTTTTTACTGCCCCAACAATAAATTTTTGATTGATGCAGCGCTTACCTTCCTTCACCCGATAAACCTGACTCGCCGATATCCCCATCTTGATGACGGTTGGTTATATTAGAACCCCAAATATGCCATTTATCAAGATGATACATAGAAAAAGTTTTGTAATTCGTCCAAATCTATGCTACTTGGCAAAGCAGAAAGTCAGCTAAAATTGTCACTTTTTCCAGCCGAAAGGCAATAAAAGATAGCTATAGCGGTAGGCCCATTAAAAATTGCCTCCGGGCAATAAAAATTATGGTAATAGCCTATTGACTTTTGCCATTTGGCTAGTTATAATGATGATATGGTTAATGTTCAACGGACTGGTCTAGGTGAATTAATCAGACAGCAAAGGGTTGCTATACCGCTGACACTGCAAGAACTTGCCCGCCTGTCGGGTACTTCTCCATCACACCTGGGGCGTGTTGAGAGGAGTGAGCGTTTTCCCTCAGCCCGCATCCTGCGAAAAATCGCCAAGCCTCTAGGTTTTGAGGAGAATGAGCTATTTACTCTGGCTGGCTATCTTTCCCCTCAGCCCAGCGCCACCTCTGAGGCACAGCCAAGCTATGGCGGCGGACAATTGGACCCCTATGTTTCCCGGGTATTAGCCCAGGAGTCGGTTGAGACCCAGCGGGCTGTCATCGGCATCCTTTCCATACTAAAGAGTATTGCCAAGAGCACGGCCTAGGAACGCCACTAGCGCCATATCCCCGTCTCAAGGAAGCCTGGAGACGTCGTCTTCTATCGGATAGCTAACCCTCACCTCCTTAGAGATCCCCTCCTCTCCACTTTAAGGAGAACAGAGCCCCTAATCTTGCTCACATTCGCTGTAAAAAGGCAGTTCTAAACGCCTCTTAAAGAAACCTGCCTTCTTGATAAATGCCGGCTACTAGGGTATAGTTTAGGGCTAGATGATAACTGTGGTTTTTAATGGTTTGAAGCTGCCAGTTAAGCCCAGAACCTTATCTCTTTTAAAACAGGTAGGAAGTTTTTTCGCCAGGCAGAATATTCAAGCGTATATTGTTGGCGGCTTTGTCCGTGACCTGCTACTAAAAAGAGACACCGCTGATATTGATATTGCCCTAAGGGCGGATGCGCTGGAGATTGCTCCTGGGCTAGCCGCGGCACTTGGTGGCAAGTATATCCCGCTGGATGAGGTTAACCGAGTGGGCCGGGTAGTCATAACCAGCGGGGAAGAACCACCAGATATAGTTAGGTGGCAGCTTGATTTGTCAACCGCCCAAGATGGCATTATAGAAGACCTTAAGCGACGTGACTTCACCATAAATGCTGTGGCAATTGACCTTGGAAGGATTACTCAACCTCAAGCCTCCCCTGATAAACAGCCCCTAGACGAAGCAGAGATAGCAACCGAGCTCATAGACCCATATAACGGCTTAAATGACCTCCGCCAACGGGTGGTCAGGGCTGTTTCTGAAAAAGCCTTCCAGTCGGATGCGTTACGTCTGCTAAGAGCGGTGCGTCTGGCTTCGGAGCTTGGCTTTAACATCAGCCGGGAGACCGAGGCTCTAATTAAACACCACGCTCACCTTATTGCCGGTGTAGCCGGTGAGCGAATACGAGAAGAGCTACTCAAGCTACTGGTAGCCCCTAAAACCGAGCAACTCTTGCTCTACCTTGATTATTTGGGACTAATGACCGCCCTGATTCCAGAACTGGCTCGTACAAAAGGGGTTGAGCAACCCAGAGAACACACCTGGGACATTTTTAACCATTCAGTTAAGGCGGTAGCTGCCGCCGACTTTGTGCTCAGGCAGGGAGACTGGCAATATGCCGGTGGGGAGGTCCTTAAGCTCGTTCCCTGGTCAGCAGAGCTTGAAGAGCACTTTAACCTCAAGGTCAACAGTGGCAGCACCAGAAGGCTACTGCTTAAACTGGCGGCACTCCTTCATGACATTGCCAAACCGCAAACAAAAATCATTGACGGCCAGGGCAGGATGCGTTTTTTCGGCCACCCCAAGGAAGGAGCACCAATTGCCGCCAGCATCCTGGAAAAGCTGAGATTTTCCAGTAAAGAAGTAAAGCTGGTGGCAGGTATTGTCCGCTATCACCTTCGCCCGGTTCAGATGAGCCCGAGCGAGCTTCCCTCCCGGAGAGCAATTTATCGCTACTTCCGTGACACCGGCGAGGCAGCTATTGATACGCTTTTCTTCAGCCTGGCCGACCACCTGGCTACCAGGGGCCCAAACTTGGACATGGCCAACTGGCGGCAGCATGCCGGTATAGTGGATTATGTCCTGAGCCAGCGCTCCAAGCAGGAGGGTGTGGTCAGTCCACCCAAGTTGATTAACGGGCATGATTTAATCAATATCTTTAATTTGAGTCCGGGACCTGAACTCGGGCAACTTCTGGAGACGGTACGCGAAGCCCAGGCTTCAGGAGAGGTGTCAAGCAAACAGGAAGCTCTATCTTATGTAAACCATTTACTAACCTTACGGGAAGAAGACCACGGTCAATCTTCCCCATGAAAAAAGGATCTATGACTTGAGGCAAGAAATTGGCTTTTATAGCGGCTCCGGTTGAGCCAACTATTTCTGTGCTTATAGGTTTATGACATGCCTAGAAAAAATACACTGGTCTTAATAGCCATATTACTAACTTTCGCTCTTGCCCTGCTGGTAGTGCTTCCTATAGATGAAGGGTTATTGGGCAAGAAGGGGGTACTGCTGGGTCTTGACCTTCAGGGTGGTATTCATCTGGTCTATAAGGCCGACCTGTCTTCGGTGGAGAAAGGTGATACGGCTGAGATTATGGACGGGGCGGTAGCAATTATTGCCAATCGGATTAACCCTCTGGGTGTAACCGAGCCGGTTATTAGCAAACTGGGGGAAGACCGCATAGTAGTTGAACTGCCCGGGCTTAACATTACTGATGTCCAAAAAGAGCGTCTCGGGCGCACGGCACTACTTGAGTTTGGTGAGCTGGCCACAGAAGACGAGGAAGCCAGGTGGGAGAATGAGCTGGGCCGGTGGAAACCGGCTACCGGCACCATTGACGGAGAAGAGAAGCCACTGACCAGTAGCTACTTTAGAGAAAATACCTTTGTAGCCCCAGATCCGCAGGGTGGAGTACAGTTGAATTTTGAGTGGGACGAAGAAGGGAGCCAGCTTTCGGAACAGATTACCAGCCGAATGATAGGTGAGCGGCTGGGTATTTTTGAGGGTGATGAGCCGTTACTCGGCGAAGATGGACTACCGATTGCTCCCAGGGTGCAAGCAGTAATTACCACCTCGGGCCAGATTACGGGATTAAGCTTCAATGAAGCCGCCGAGCTATCAAAACAACTCAACCTCGGACGCCTGCCGGTGTCACTGGAGGTTATCTATGAACAAACGATATCTCCGGTACTGGGCGCTGATTTCGTGAACTTAAGCATCAAGGCGGGAGTAATTGGCATAGTACTGGTCATGCTGTTTATGAGCCTCTATTACCGCCTGCCAGGACTGGTTGCCAGTCTGTCCTTAATCTTTTACGGCGTGCTGGTACTGGCATTATTTAAGATGCTACCGGTCACCCTCACCCTGGCTGGAATCGGTGGCTTCGTCCTATCCATAGGTATGGCGGTGGATGCCAATGTGCTTATCTTTGAGCGGATGAAGGAAGAACTTAGGGCAGGGCGGACACTGGGGGCAGCTATTGAGGCCGGCTTTAGTCGTGCCTGGACTGCTATCAAGGACTCAAACATCACTACCTTTATTGTCTGTGGTATCCTCTACTGGGTAGGCAGCAGTATTGTCGCCGGGGCGCCGGTAATGGGCTTTGCTTTAACCCTGTTTATTGGTGTTGCCGTAAGCATGTTCACCGCTATTTTAGTCACCAGAACCCTTTTGCGCCTGTTCGTGGGCACTCGCCTGGCGCAGAGAACTAAACTATTCAGCCCTTATCTGGGAAGGAACTAATATGATTGATATTACCGGTAAAAGGTCCCGCTTTTTTCTCATTTCAGGGGTAGTAATACTCATTGGTATTATCTCCCTGGCTGTCTTTGGCCTTCAAGCCGGGATTGAATTAAGGGGCGGCTCAATGCTAACACTCAACTTCGAGCAGGAAGTGGACTTAAGTGAACTCAGGGCTGAACTGGGCAGCCTAGGCTATGCTAATGCTATCGTTCAGACTACCGGAGAGGGTGATTACCTTATCCGCACCACTAAGTTAACTGCCGGAGAAAAAACCGAGCTAAAAGAAAATCTAACTGCCAAGTTCGGCTCTTTTGATGAGAGGGGTTTTGAAGATATAGACCCGATAATAGCCAGACAAACAGCCAAAACAGCAACCATTGCGGTGGCTGTTGCCGCCATCGCGATACTGCTTTACGTCACCTGGGCATTTCGCCGCATGCCAAAACCTTTCCGCTATGGCGCCTGCGCCATAGTAGCCCTGCTACATGATGCCATGGTGGCGCTGGGGGTCTTTTCCATCATCGGCGGTATGCTGGGCTGGGAGGTAAATCTGATGTTTATTACCGGTCTCCTGGCTGTCATTGGTTACAGTGTGAATAACACGGTTGTTGTTTTTGACCGGATACGTGAGAACCTGCGTGAGAGCCCAAGCTCTGATTTTGAGGTTATCGTTAATAACAGCCTGGTTGAGACCTTCACCCGTTCACTCAATACCAGCCTGACCACCATAATTGTGGTGCTAGCCCTGCTGCTCTTTGTCGGAGCAACAATTCAGAACTTCGCCGTGGTACTGCTGATTGGCGTTATTGCCGGCACCTTCAGCTCGCTCTTCATTGCCCCGTCACTGCTGATAGTCTGGGAGAAGGGTGAATGGAGACGGTTTATTAAGTGGCTGCCTGCAGTAAAAGCTAAGGGCAGTTGATAAGCCGTGTTTTCTACCAAAAGTGGTGCCGCTAAGCTTGCCCTGGCCGTGGTACTCGGGCTGGTGGTGATCAAGGTCGTAATCGCCGCCATAACCGGGAGCATCAGCATTCTTGCCCAGACAGTGGACAGCTTCCTCGATTTGCTGGCCGTAGCCATCACCATCTTTTCCATAGGTATAGCCGCCAAGCCGGCCGACGAAGCGCACCCTTTCGGTCACGGCAAGATAGAAAACATCTCGGCTATAGTGCAGGCGATACTGATTTTTACCGCTGGCGGTTTAATAATCTACTCAGCAGTTAACTGTATAGTATCCGGGGCGGTCATAGAGCTGACCGAAGCTGGCATTGGGGTAATGGTGGTCTCCATAGTGGTCAGCATCCTGCTTTCACGCCACCTGCTCAAGGTATCACGGGCTACAGATTCACTGGCACTGGAGGCAATTGCCCACAATATTGCTGCTGATGTCTATTCTGCCGCCGGGGTGCTGGCCGGACTGGTGGTTATTAGATTTACCGGACTTGTTATACTTGACCCTATTATTGCCCTGGCCGTCTCTTTAATCATTATAAAATCAGCCTACAATGTAATAAGAAAGTCGTTTGGCGGA
>DAOWHE010000082.1 GCA_030641585.1 Dehalococcoidales bacterium
GCTTTCTAGTTAATGTCTGACTTTTGACAGCCGCCCATCAACCCAACAGCACAGCACTCTGTGCTACTCACCTGTATCTTATAATCCGGGTATGGCGGGTTCGAGACCTGCACGGTCTATCAAAACACAAGATATAAACATAACTTAATTCTGTTGCACAATATGCAGTTGGAATCGGCCTCAAATGAGGCCGATTTATTTGGTCTCACCGATACAAAATAACCCGAACTAGCAGAGATACAAATCAACTTGTGTCTTGTAGTATAATAGTGAAGCTGGTTGGGTTGGCTCTTTTACAGCCGGGCAGCAAACCATAAACTCAGAAGGAGGATTACCAGATGGAATGGGGAATGGCAAACCGTATGGCACAACTAATCCAATCGGATGGGCATGCTCTGTTTTTGCCAGTAGACCATGGATACTTTCAGGGTCCCACCAGAAGGTTGGAAGAGCCACGTAAAACAATTGAGCCACTCCTGCCTTGCGGTGATGCGCTCTTCATTACCAGGGGCGTGTTACGCTCATCGGTAGACCCCGACAACACCAGGCCAGTCATTCTCAGGGTGTCTGGTGGCACCAGCGTGGTCGGCAAAGACCTGGCTAATGAAGGTATTACCACCTCTATGGAGGAGGCTATCCGTCTCAACGCTTCAGCAGTAGGCATTTCTATCTTTGTCGGCAGTGACTACGAGAAAGAGTCGCTACTTAATCTATCAAAGCTTGTTGATGAAGGCGAAAAGTATGGCATCCCGGTAATGGCAGTTACCGCTGTAGGTAAGGAGTTGGGGAAACGAGACGCCCGCTATCTTGCCCTAGCCTCTCGTATTGCCGCTGAGCTGGGGGCACGTGTGGTGAAAACCTACTATTGCGGAGAAGGTTTTGAAAAAGTAGTAAGGGGTTGCCCCGTTCCAGTAGTTATGGCCGGTGGGCCCCGGGTTAATACCGAGCTTGAAGTATTTGAGTTTGTCTTTGACGGCATGCAGAAGGGCGCTGTAGGCGTCAATCTGGGAAGGAACATCTGGCAGAACGACTTCCCGGTGGCAATGATTAAGGCGATACGCGCGATCATTCACCAGAATGCAACCCCGAAAGAGGCCCAAGAGCTATACGATAGCGAGAAAGGGAAGGAACAGAAGAAGCCATAACCTGTTGATGGAGTAATAAAATGCGTGTTGCCATGTGGTATAGCAACCGGGATGTGCGGCTAGAGGAGATGCCCGTCCCGCAACTCGGCCCTGGTGAGCTGCTGGTACGAGTAGAAGCCAGCGGCATCTGCGGTAGTGATGTCATGGAATGGTATCGTCTTGACCGGGCGCCCCTGGCGCTGGGCCATGAGATCGGTGGACAGATTGCAGCCGTGGGAGAGGGAGTGAAGCACTATAAAGAGGGTGACCGGGTGTCAGCGGCTCATCATGTCCCCTGCAATAGATGCCATTACTGCCTGAGCGGTCATCATACTGTTTGCGATACCCTCCGCCAGACGAACTTTGACCCTGGTGGTTTTGCTGAATATATTCGCCTGCCAGCCATCAATGTAGACCGTGGGCTGTTCCTGTTGCCTGATGAAGTATCTTACGAAGAGGCAACATTTATTGAACCACTAGCCTGCGTCCTGCGCGGACAAAGGCTGGCACAGATGCAGCCGGGGAAAAGTGTGCTTGTCATCGGCAGTGGCATTGCCGGGCTCTTGCATATGCAGCTAGCCCGCACTCTGGGGGCAGGCCGGGTAATAGCGACAGACATAACCCTTTACCGTTTAGAGGCGGCCGAGCGGTTTGGGGCTGACGCTACCATCCATGCTGAAGAGGACTTGCCCGCCCGCCTGCGTCAAGTCAATCAAGGCCGCCTGGCTGACCTGGTGATAGTGTGCACCGGCGCTACATCAGCCATTGCCCAAGCCTTAAAGTCAGTGGAACGTGGCGGCACTATTCTCCTCTTTGCGCCGACAGAACCAGATGTTACCATTCCAATTTCAATAAATGAGCTTTTCTGGCGCACCGAAATAACGCTTACCTCCTCCTATGCCGGTAGCCCGACTGACTATGCAACGGCACTGGAACTAATTCAGGCAGGCACTATCCCGGTGCGACAGATGATTACCCATCGTCTGAGTCTTAAAGAAACGGGGTTAGGCTTCCAGCTCGTCGCCGGTGCCCAGAATTCCATCAAGGTAATCATTGAGCCCCAGAAGTAACTAAGATGCTATAATGAAGCGCCTGGGGATGGGTGCCAATAAAGAAAAAGTGGAGGCAGCTACTATGAATAAACCAGTAGACAATGCAACTAAATTAAAGCCCGTAGTAGAAAGGGCGGTTAAAGCTCTATACGGCCGAGCTGCGCAGAACGTCAAGATACTAAAAGCCGACCGCTTTCCATTGTTCAAGGAACCGAAGCAAGGCTGGCTCGTTCATGTAGAATTTGACGATGATAAACATGAGTACTCTGTTCAGATGGATGTTCAAATAGCAGATGGACGAATAACCAGGTCGGTTGAACTGCATCGGGTGCTGCTAGAGAAATAAGGACAGAGCGAACTAGTTACCTTTCCTGACTTTCTTTGTTGCAGAATCTGATAACTTCAGCAAAATTATTTATACGTGCCAGATTATTGGTCTCGGCGAAACCATCATAGGTAAGGCTTATCCATGGCTTCTGGTCGATGGTGCTGAACTCGTCCAGCATTGCCGCCACAATGCCACCAGGCATACAGCCGTGTGGCATTACCGATATAACTCCAGCAAACTCGGGGTTCCGCATCCACCTGATACCACTACCAATACTGAGGACTGCCTCACTGCCACACTGGGGGGAAAGATATTGACTTGAAATCGCCAGTATATCCGCTGTGGTAGGCTCTCTGTCATCCAGCAGGCCCCGGCAGAGGCTGGCTACCGAGTGCTCGTCATGCTCCTGCACCCGCTTCTTCAGGTAGCCTCGTATAATCTTCTTTGGTTCTCGGTTCCTGATGGCATCCTCAACATTGCGGTATGAGATGTATCGGATCCATTCCCCCATTGACGCAACGACGACTTCAAGACCGGCCTCTTCGCACACCCTGACCAGGTTGTTATTGCTAAATCTGTTGCTGCGCAAGTAGATCTCGCCATTGATGCCAATCAGCGGCTTCCTCTGCCGCTCGGGATCAATCAGAGACCTGAATTCATCGGTTGCCTGCCGCAGAATATCATCAACAGTCCCTTGCCTGCGAATGCAGTCTACCAGCCGACTGGTGTATTCAACAAACAGCTGGTCAGCTGAGCCGGGGCATCTTTCGTAGGGACGGGCGCGCCAGACGAGCCTTTCCAGGCAGTCCATGGCGACAACACCCTTCCAGGCGAGGCGCTCAAAATGCCGGCCCAGGTTCAGGTCGCGATAGGCGTTGTTTGACACGGCGGTCCGTATCGGAAGGTGAAAGCCTATCTCTCTAAGTGCCCTGGACTGTTCTATTGCATACTTGCCAAGGCGGCAGGGACCGTAGGCTCCAGCCATAAACCCCTCAAATTCTTCCGTGTGAACCCCATCATCATAATAGAACTTCATAAAGTCGCCCAGTGTTACACGATAGGGAAGACACTCTGTGCCCGATGTCAACTGGTTGCTGTAGAGGAGACTGCGCTCGTCTGACTCAGGAAGCACAATCACCCTAGCCCCACAGGCCTCCATGGCGGCAGCCAGTACCTCGACATGAGGTGACATTCTGGTCATAAGCAGCGTCTTCTTTGAAATGCTGAGTGGTGACGCTCCCCGGTAAATGTCCTGGTTCCGTACCGTATGTCCTTTGGCCGAACCGGCAAATCCCTTAATGGTATCGACGAAGGCCTCAAGACGGGTAACGATGCCTGCCTCAGCGGCGTGCTCGTCGATTTCCAGCTGGCCCAGAGGTTTGCCACCCATGATGTCTTCCACAATTTTAACTATGAATGAGTTGGGTCCACAGCCGAAGTTGGATATCATCAGTCCATATAGCTGGGGGTTTTGAGCCGTTATTGCGGCCGCAGCTATGTGCTTGCTCTCATAGAACCAGTACGGGCGGTCCGAATACTCTTTGGGATCTATCGCATCAAGCGGCAGACAGTCGAGTGGTATCGGCACTACCCCCAGCTTGGCCAGCATCTCGGCTATACCCAGGTTAGCCCCTGAATCCTGCGACATATAAGACCTAGCGAAAATAACCACCCCCAACTGGTCACCACTACTGAGTTGGTCCAGTAGCTTCTTGCCCAGTGCTGCCACACCCGTCTCGAATCTCTGTTGCGCCTTAATACCAGCCAGGGCCGCCTTTTTGCCCTGGCTTCGGCCAAAGCCCATCTTTAGCGCAACATCTGCCAGACTGTTTATCGTATCAGCGCTGCCCCGACTGAAGTCAATTACGGGTACCAGCAGCCGTTCTCCCAGGTTAAGCGCCTGGCGTATTATGAATGGGGACGCCTGGACCAGGGGGCAGGCGTACTTCTGGTTTTCATCGCCATCTTTTTTACCCAGACGGATAGCACACGGATAGAGAATGTAGTCAAGTTCACCAAGCCTGGCGGCATGGCCGTGGAGAAGTTTGAGAGGGAAACAACTGTCAGCGTAGCTTAACTGGGTTGCCTGCTGCATGATTTCCTTGGTCGTCTGGCCGGAAAGGACGACCCTGACGTTGAGCGCATTGAGGAAACCGATAATCAGCGGTGCGTAGTCGTACACCAGCAAGGCTCTGGGAATGCCCACCGAGGGCCCGCTGCCACCACCTTCCCTATATTCCCGAAACAGCAACCTCTCCCGCTCATCAAACAAGGTCTTCTTCTTAGCCTGGCTGAATTGGCTGTCATAGCGGTCGCAGCGGCTACCATAGAATGTAGCCGCCTCCTGGGACAACTTCATGCGGGCGATAGTGCAGTTGTTGTCGCATTTGCGACAGGTGAACGTAGTCAGGGTGTGGCAACTGTCAATAACCTCCTGGAATCCCTTGAAGTTTGACCCCTGGCTCAACACCTTTTCCTTTGCCAGAAGGGCGGCACCTATAGCGCCGCTGACTTCCCTGTGCTCAGACACGGCTAGTGTTTTCTCCTCAAGTTGCCCATGAAAGGCAGAGACAATAGCCTGGTTGTAAAATACGGCTCCGGTGAGGATAATCTTGTTGCCCAGTTTTCTAGTACCTACCACCTTGGACAGATAATTCTTGGCAATTGAGTTAGCTAAGCTGGCGGTAATTACTTCCAGTGACACGCCTTCCTGCTGGGCTAAAGCTACTGCCTGTGCGGTAAAGGCGGTGCATCTGCTTCCCAGGTCAATGGTATAGGGTGCCTTAAATGCCAAAGTGGCGAAATCCCCATTGCTTACCGAAATGCCGAGCATCTCAGCCAGTTCATCAATGAAGCTCCCTGTACCGGCGGCACACGCCTTGTTCATCTGATA
>DAOWHE010000013.1 GCA_030641585.1 Dehalococcoidales bacterium
AACTGGAGGAAGCAAGGGTGGCCCTTTATGAGGTTGTGGTGAAGTTAGTGATAAAATCGCCAATAGATGCCGACCATATGAAAGAACTGGAGGCAAACTTACGCCAGATTCAAAACCTGCGCTTGGTATTGTTTGGCGGCTCGGTAGAGGAAGGTATCCAGTTTGTTGTCTCGGCGGAGGAGCCTACCCCCCTAATTAAGATCCTGAAGGAGATGCCATTGGTGGAAGAGGCGGTTGGCAAGGACAAGGAAATCCAGGTTGTGCTAAAAGCCAAGAAGTAGCGTCTGGTAGTAGCTAGCCAGATTGTTCTGTGTTCGCTAAGTCATATTTCGCTGGTATCAGGGTCTTTCCCCTTCTTAATCTTAAGTACTTAGTACCATATTACCATTATTACAGTATTACAGTTACTATTGGGTGATTGTAAACTAGCTTGGAATAGCCTAATATTCAAATTGGGGTTAAAAACGGCGCTTACTTACTTTCTAACTACCATAAAGATAGAGCTAAGACACGCTTTACCTATGGTTAAAAGGGGATAGATATATGGAGATGACCGGCGACAGTGAACGCAAAGAGTTTGGCCGGGTAATCAGGCAGCAAAGGGTTATGCTACCGCTGACCCTACAAGAGCTCGCCAGAGTGTCAGGTGTATCCCAGTCATATCTGGGTCGCGTAGAGAAGGGTGAGCGCTTCCCTTCGGCCGCTATTTTGCGAAAGATTGCCTCGCCTCTCGGTTTTGAGGAGGATGAGCTGTTTGCTTTGGCTGGCTATCTATCCCCCCAGTCCAGCACCATATCTGAGGCACAGCCAAGCTATGGCCGTGGACAATTGGACCCTTATGTGTCCCGGGTGTTGGCTCAGGAGCCGGTTGATATACAGCGGACTGTCATTGGTATCCTTGCTGTACTGAAGAGCATCGCCAAAACAGAAAGTCAAATAAATATCTAAATAGCCTCTCATTCGAGCCAGAGCTAGCTTAAACCACTGCACGACCTCTGTATCCACCGATTATTGCCCCAGTGACCCAATTGTCAAGTTTAGTCAAGATAGTTTGTCTTTGTCCTTGACGGCGGGTATAATTGAGCTGGTCAAGTTTTTATTTTGGCGGGGTTGATGGTGCCTTGCTCTACTTTATTAGCCGGCTAATGGTGAAACTATTGCTGCCTCTGCTTACTCGTTACCGGGTCAGGGGCAGAGACAATATCCCAAGCCAAGGACCTCTGATAATTGTTGCCAATCACCTTAACCTAATCGACCCTCCTCTTCTTAGTATTAGCCTTCATCGGAGAGCGATGTTTATGGCTAAAGAGGAGCTATTTCATTCCAAGATAGCCAGCTACCTCGTGGGTAGCCTTGGTGCTTTCCCGGTTAGTAAAGGACGGCTGGATAGGAAGGCACTGCGCCGGGCAATGCAGGTGCTAGCTGATGGCCTGGTTTTAGTCATCTTTCCTGAGGGGAGGAGAAGCCGGGGCGGGCGACTTAGCGCCGCCTTCCCGGGAGCAGCGCTGATAGCCTTGCGTGGTGGTGTTCCTATTATCCCGGTAGGTATTACCGGCACAGAGAAGCTCAAAGGTTTAGCCTGGTTATGGTGCCGCCCGGAGGTAACGGTTAATATTGGCCCGCCTTTCTCCCTGCCAAAGGCCAGTAGTAAATTGACCAAGGTGGAGCTTTCAAGGCTGACGGATGTTATAATGGGGCGTATCGCTGAACTACTGCCCACGGAATATCGTGGATACTATGCCGACAGGGAGACCGAATGGCATTAAAGATTAAAAAAGCGGCTGACATTGGCTTCTGCTTAGGGGTCAGGCGAGCCATTGACATTTTAGAGCCGGTTGCCCTCGAGCGGGGTGGGGTAGAAACCCTGGGGGCGGTGGTGCATAATCAACAGGTGCTGCGCAGACTGGCGGCTCTTGGTGTCAGGGTGGTCAAGAGTGTGGATGACATAAAAGGGGATACGGTAGTTATCAGCTCTCACGGGGTGGGGCCAAAGATAGAGAAGGAGATTCGGGCTCGGCAGATAAACATTATTGATACTACATGTCCCTTTGTCAAGCGAGCTCAGGTTGCCGCTCGCAAGCTAGCTGAGTCAAACTTTTACACTGTTGTTTATGGTGATAATGACCACCCCGAGGTCAAAGGCATACTCGGTTGGGCTGATGGTAAGGGAATTGCCACTCTGGATGCCGGGGACATCACCAAGCTTGATGAGTTACCTCACCGTTTGGGAGTCTTGTCTCAGACAACACAGATACCAGCTCGTTTTGCCGCCTTTACTAAGAAGCTTATTGATTCGGCGCTGGTCAAGGACTCCGAGCTGCGTATTATTGATACCATATGTCACGATATCAGGCGACGGCAAGCCGCCGCCCTCAAGCTGGCTAGAGAGTCAGACCTGGTATTCGTTATCGGTAGTCACACCAGCGCCAATACCAGGCATCTGGTTGAGCTATGTTCTACGGTAGCTAAAACCTATCTGGTTGAGGCTGCCGACGAAATTAAGCCCACCTGGATTAGCGGTCAGCGCCGGGTGGGCATCACTTCAGGGGCTTCTACTGATGAGCAAACCATAAACGAAGTATTGATGAGGCTTAAGGCTTTGGCTCAAGGCTAGTACCTGCGGGCATGGTCAACCTAATACTATTATTCGTACCTCAGTGCCTCCACCGGGTCAAGGCGAGCGGCACGGTTAGCCGGATAAAGCCCGGCCAAGAGGCCAATGGCTGTGGTAAGTCCAGGCCGCCGATAATGTGGAGGAGGGTGGATTTCCTCGAGCCCGAGGGACCGACAATGGCAACAAATTCTCCTTCAGCTACTGTTAAGTCTATGCCAGAGAGGGCATGGATGGTCTCTTCTCCCATGCGATAGGTTTTGGTGATGTTCTCAAGCTCTATCATCGGTTAAGTAGCTGGTTTTTGGCTGGTGCTGCCCGCCATTTTGCCATATCTGATGATTTGGACCATCAGCCGCTTAGGCTATTCTAGCTATCTTTGACCTCGGCTTTAGCCTCGTTAGCCAGTAATGAGCAGCCTGGCGTTTTGTTGGAGGCTGTATAATCCAAAGTCTTGTCGCCACCTTCGTATCTGTGTTACACTTTATGACTTAAGGAGCAAAGATGAAGCGTCGTGTTTTCTCCGGGGCTCGTCCTACTGGGCGGCAGCACATAGGCAACTATCTGGGAGCGATACAGAATTATGTTGCCCTACAGGACGAGTATGATTGCATCTATTGTATCGTTGATATTCATGCCCTGACCTCACTGGAGGACACCGGTGAGCTGCAGCGGAACATCCGCGAGATGGTGCTTGACTGGCTGGCGGTCGGCCTTGACCCGGGAAAAAGCATCCTCTTTGTCCAGTCTCAAGTCCCCGAGGTGATGGAGCTGTACACCCTGCTCGGCATGATTACCCCCTTGAGCTGGCTGCTTAGGGTACCCACCTTTAAGGAGAAGGTAAAACTGCAGCCCCACAATGTAAACTACGGGCTGGTCGGCTATCCGGTACTGATGACGGCTGATATTGTCCTTTATAAAGCCGAAGTGATACCGGTCGGTGAGGACCAGTTGCCTCATCTGGAGCTGGCACGGGAGATTACCCGCCGCTTTAACAGTAGCTTCGGCGATATCTTCCCTGAGCCTGAGGCCAAACTTACCTCTTTCCCGTTAGTGCTCGGGCTGGATGGTAAAAGTAAGATGAGCAAGCAGGCAGGCAACGATATTGAGATAGCCCTGTCCGATAAGGAGACAGTCAAGCGGGTGATGACGGCGCTTACTGACCCGGCCCGTCGCTATAGAAATGACCCGGGGCACCCCGATATATGCAATATCTATCGGCTTCACGGCTATTTCAGCCCTCGGCAAACGGATGATATTGCCGCCCGGTGTCGCAGCGCTAAAATTGGCTGCGTTGATTGTAAGCAGCTACTGGCTGAGGCGATTAATATCGCTCTTAAGCCGATTCGGGAAAGGCGAGCCGCGCTGGCGACTGAACCCCAGTATATAGCTGATGTTCTGACTGATGGCGCTCGCAGAGCCCGTGTTATCGCCAGGAAGACTCTTAAAGAGGTCAAGCAAAAGATGGGGCTAATATAGTTTTATCTACCTCACCCCTCTTGGATTCTCCTCAAGAAAGGATTTCCCCATCAGGGTATCTAAGAGGGGGCATTAGCCCCCTCTTTATAAATTACTTCCCCTTCCCCTTAATAAGGGGAAGGGGATACAGGGGATGGGGTTAGATAGAGTCAAAATCAGTGCTTTAGGGATTAAACTAGCAGTGCCTATCCACGAACCGCTTTATTCTAGATAGCGCCTCCTCAATGTCAGCCAGCGAGGTAGCATAGCAGCAGCGGACATAGCCTTCACCGCACTTGCCGAAAGCATTACCGGGGACTACGGCTACCTTTTCCTCAATAAGGAGCTTTTCGGCAAATTCCTCTGAGGTCATACCGGTAGCCTTTATTGATGGAAAGGCGTAGAAGGCACCCTTAGGCTCGAAGCAGGATAAGCCGATATCGTTCAGCCCCTCAACTATCACCAGCCGCCGCCGGTTGTAGTCCTCAACCATCTCAGCGACACTGTCCTTGCCGGCTCTTAATGCCTCAATAGCAGCTACCTGCCCCATGGTCGGGGCGCTCATTATTGTGTACTGGTGGACCTTGGTCATAGCACTGATAATTTCAGAGCTGGCAGCAGCGTAGCCGATGCGCCACCCGGTCATGGCGTAAGCCTTGGAGAAGCCGCCCAGCAGGATGGTTTGCCCCTTCATCCCCGGCAGTGCTGCCAGACAGGTATGGGGAACGCCGTAGACGAGCTTGGCATATATCTCGTCAGAGACCACCGCTAGATTGTGACGGCGGGCTACCTCGGCTACTTGTTTAAGCTTATCTTTGGGCATCACCGCCCCGGTGGGGTTGGAAGGATAACCTAAGAGAATCGCCCTGGTTTTACTGGTAATTTGTGCCTCAATATCGGCGGCGCTAACTTCAAAGCTGTTTTCCTCACTGGTGGGCACCATAACCGGTATGCCTCCCGCCAGAATGACGCAGGAGCTGTAGGCAACATAACATGGATCAGGCATAATAACCTCATCCCCGGGGTCAATGATGGCTCTCATTGCCAGGTCCAGGGCTTCGCTGACGCCGACGGTAATCAGCAGTTCGCCACCCGGCTCATATTCCAGATTATAGGTATCCTTAAGGTAGCGTGATAGCAGCTCACGCAGCTCGGGCATTCCCAGGTTTGAGGTGTACATGGTGTAGCCCCGCTCCAGCGAGTAAATGGCTGCCTCGCGGATGTGCCACGGGGTGGCAAAGTCGGGCTCACCGACACCGAGTGAAATGACCCCTTCCATGGAGGCTAAGAGGTCAAAGAACTTGCGTATGCCAGAAGGGGATAGTCGCTCTACTCGCTGTGAGATTTTGCCACGGTACTTATCTTGCTGACCTTGGGGGTTTATAGTCATGGGATGTCTCTTTCTAGAGTATTACCGGCTGCCGTTTAGTCTCTTCTCTCCCCGCCAGGATTTCACCATCCTCCTTGAATCTTTTAAGCAGAAAATGAGTAACCGTCCCCTGCACTCCCTCAATGGGAGCCAGCTTTTGAGCTACGAAATCAGATATTTCATGCATGCTCTTACCCATAACCAGGACAGCCAGGTCATAGGTTCCTGATACCAGATAGGCTGAGCGTGCCTGGGGGAAGCGGTAGATGCGCTCGGCTATGGCGTCAAAGCCAACATCTCTCTGGGGGGTAATCTTGACCTCTATTAAGGCCCAGACCTGCTCATCTCCCACCTTGTCCCAGTTAATCATCGTTTTGTATTTCAGGATGGTACGGTCGCTTTCTGCCTTTTTGATGAGCTTTTTGACCTCAGCGACTTGGGTGCCGGTCATGGTGGCTAGTTTTTCGGCAGTAATTCTGGCGTCACCTTCCAGTATTTTAAGAATTTCCTTTAGCATTTTCCTTACTCCTTGCTGGCTAAAGTTAGTGACCATTGGTCTTTGGCCTCATTATAACAGAGTTGGAAGGATTTGTTATCTCTGGTTTTAACCAGAAAGTGCCTCTCTCCCGGCTCAAGCCACTCTTTTTCTACTTCTTTAACCTCATAGTCTATACCTT